>DASUBC010000691.1:0-4706 GCA_035763465.1 Thermomicrobiales bacterium | reverse complement strand
TACAGCAGCCAACGGTAAAGTTGCTGACCATCCAGAGCGTGAAGGGCCTCGATTTTCCGGTGGTCTTTCTGGTCGGCCCCTTTCGGAGTGACTTTGGCGGCGTACAGCAGGCCGCGTGGCCGGAAACGCGCCACACCTTCTACGTGGCGCTCACGCGCGCGAGCGAACGCGTCACGATTGGCGCGGTGCTGGGCCGGCACCACCCGTTGCTCGAACTGCTCGACGACGAGTGTTACGACGCCGCCGGCACCCAGGCGCGCCGCTTCCTCAATACCCGTGGAGTCACGGTTGATGCCTCCGGGCGCGTCGTGTCACAGTCCTGATCAGCTGCCTGGCGGCAAGTCGTGGCACGGCTTCTGCTAGCTTTGTAGTGAGGTGGAAACCTCGGTCACCGCCAGGCGCGGTGACGGTCCTGACGCCCCTTCTGGACGCGCATCGCTCCGCAGCGACAACCCCAGGCAGGCGAGGAGGGTCAAGCACGAACGTGTGGCGACGCACGATCGGCTGTCGGCTGCGCGCGATACCTATCTAGTGCGCGGGGGCTTGGTGCGAAGGAGCGCCAGGCGATTGGTTCGTGAGCGGACTCGCGACACGGGGTGTGTCGTGGGGGATCCGCCCACCGTTAGCATTTCGCTCCAGGGGGAAGACCATGAGCACAGAGAGTGAACGCTATCAACCCGCCGTAGACGATGTGGTCATCCGCGAGAATGTCGTCCGCACGGCCGACGCGCCGCGCATGACCAGCGACGCCGCCGTGACCGGCATGACGACTGCCCCGGCACGCGATCTGGTACATTGGGGTCCGGCGTGGACGGGTGTGCTGACATCGTTTGCCATCTTCGTGACCCTTGACCTGCTGATTACGGCGATCGGCTGGATTACCGCGACGACCAGAGGCGCCGCCGCCACCGGCGCGACCATCTGGTGGATGGCGGTGCTCGGCGCGATCTCCTTCTTCATTGGCGGGTGGCTGGCCCAGACGACCGCGTCGGTGCGGGGCGCTGGCAGCGGCCTGCTGACCGGCTTCGTCGTCTGGGCGCTCGGCGCCGCCGTGATCGCCGCCGTCTCCATGCTTGGCACGGGGATGGCCGGCAGCCCACTGGCCGGGATGATCGGCGCCACGACGCCGGTGGCGGGCAATCTGCGTGGCGCCGCGCTCGACGGCTTCATCTTTCTGATTGTCACGCTGATCGCGGCCTGTATTGGCGGTATCATCGGCAATCAGATGCCATTCATGATGAATCGCGCGCCGATGACGACCCGGCGGATGCAGGCTCACTAGCGCCGTTCCTCGCCTGCCCCTGACCGCAGTGCTCGGGTATAGCCGGGGCACTGCGGTTTGTCATATGTGGCACGTATTCCTGACTGCTGATTGTGGCGACGCTACGACCGATAGTAGGATGCCGCCATCATTGCCGTATGGGGCTAGCCTGCCTCGGTGTTTCTTGATTATGGTTGGGAGAGCATGAACATGGAATCCGCTTCCTGGCGCCAGGGTCAGCCAACACACGCGCAGGATGAGTTTGTCGTTGTCGCGCCGGACGGTATCGCGGTGCATCCTATCACGCTGCCGGGGCTGGCGAACCTGTCGCTGGCCGAGGGGCGCTTGCCGCCCGGCGCGTATGGCGTCCACGCGCATCGTTCGCTCGAACAGATTACCTATGTGCTGGCCGGACGGCTTGTGGTAACGATGGGCGACCCGGTGACCGGCGAGACAGTCGAGTTGAGCTGTGCGCCAGGCGACACGGTCAGCACACCGCCGCTCGTGACCCTCTCGTTCAGCAATCCGGGGCCGGAAGCAACGCGCGTGCTCTTCATCTGCACGCCGCCCTACCCAGCCGATGATTCCGATACCGTCACCTTCGACCGCCACCGTCCGCTCACCCCGGCTGAGTTGAACCGCCAAGCCGCCAAGTAGTCGCCAAGAGCGCCAAGAAAGAGAGGAAAAACGAATTCTTTTGGCGGCCTTGGCGACTGCTTGGCGGCTTGGCGGTTCCTGTCATCCCGCGCTCAACAGTGCGAGACGGTTACCTTCGGGGTCGCGGAAAAAGGCGAGCGCTCCGAAGTCGCCGCGCCGGATGTCGCCCTCGATGGCAACGCCGCGTTCTCGTAGCGCGGCGACCGCCGCCGTGATGTCGGCGACAGCGAACTGCACCAGCGTGGGATTGCGGTCCTTCGCGCGCGGCCCATCCGCCGGTGGGCCGCCAGCTTCCAGCGCCAGGGGCGCGCCCACATCGCCAAACGCGACGAAGCGCGCTGTGCGTTCGCGGATCGGCAGGCCCAGCGTGTCGTGGTAAAATCGCGTCATGCGGTCCAGGTCGGCGACGTAGAGGACGCAGTAGGCGACGCCGGCAATCACTGAGCAATCTCCCTGTTCGTGAGGCGGCGTGAGTGGGCCGCCTCAGATATTGTGGCGGCCTGGCTGTCCTCGCACCATGACGAGGAGGATACAGGCGCCGACGAAGGCCACCAGCACCGAGCCAACGTCAAAGTGCCGGACGGGGTTCGGATCGGCGGTCAAGACCGTGAAGATCAGCCCGCCGCCGACCGCGCCGGCAATGCCGACGATAACGTTGACGATGAGACCAGCCCCAGCGCGACGCATCACGCCGCTCGCCAGCACACCGGCGATCGCACCGAGCAGCAGCCAACCAAGCAAGCTCATAGCGAAGATAGCTCCTGAAATAAGTCGGGCAGTCGGGCAGTCGGGCAGTGGGTTCTTGTCAGCGCCGTGCTCGTCAGCAGGCACCATGCCAATCCAGCGGACTGCCCGCTGCCCGCCTACTTCGGCCGCCCGGTCAGCGCGAGACGGCCTTCGCGCACCTGCACGTCCTCGACGTAGATAGGCAACTCGCTGTTGAGGGCGCTCAGGTCGGTCGCGCGGCTGACGAGCATCTCCTTGAACTGACCGGGCAATGGAAACTGGCCGGTGTCTATGCCGTCAACGACGGCGTAGAGCTGGCCGTCGCGCGCCTGCACCCGGCCGTAGATGACCACGTTGACCGGCACCGGCGTGTCGTGTGTGACGCCACTGACGTAGATTTGCCCATCGCGGAAGGCGACCTGCGGCTTGTCTATGCGCGGCGCTGACGGATCGGCGGCCAGTGCCTCGACCAGTTTGGAGGTCGCCTCCTGCTCGGTGATCTCCACAGTCGTGGAGGCTGGCGCGCTCTGCATGGTCGCCACCTTCTGGTCGAAGCGGACCGCCGCCGCGCTGCTCACCGGGACTGGCGTCAGTTGCGCCCGCGCGGCCAGGCCCGGCTGGCGCGGCAACAACACATAGGCGGCGGCGACCAGCGCCGCGCCGAGCAGCACCAGGAGAATCAGTACGGTGAGGCACCCGCGCATCGCGCACTCCTTCCGCTTGCGCGCCGGCGCGGCGGCCGGGGCCGGCTAGACCCCAACGCGCGTCTCACGCGGCGCGTAGACAGGCGGCGCCGGTTCGGGCGCAACTACCGCCTGTTGACGTACGGCGCGCGGACGAGGCAGCGAATGCAAGCAGAGATAGGTCATCGCGCCAAAGAAGAGGGTGACGATCGCCCCGTGGGCCAGGGCGCTGAAGAGATTCAGGCGACTGAAGACGACCGCCGCGCCGGCGGCGGACTGGCCGAGCAGTGTCATAATGGCGATGAGGCCGGTCCAGTAGAGGTCGGGGCGGCGAGCGCGTTCGCGCCAGCACCAGGCGACCAGGCCGCCGACGCCGAGCGTGAGAATCGCCGCCGCCAGCCGGTGGGAGAAGACGATGCCGACCGGGCCGGTGAAGCCGGGGAAGACCGATCCCTGGCAGAGCGGCCAGTCGAGGCAGGCGAGACTGTTGTTGGTGTGGTTGACGTACGCGCCGAGGTAGACGACGCCGTAGGTGTAGACGCTCAGGCCCCAGATCGCCCAGCGCGCGCCGCGCGGCAGCGTGCGGTCACGGAGGGCATCCACGCCGTTATCAATCTGCCAGATGAGCAACGTCGTCAGCAGGATGCTGGCGAAGGCCATCAGTGAGATGCCGAAGTGCAGGGCCAGAATCGTGCTGGACGTGGAATACATTACCGCCAGCGCGCCCAGGCCCGCCTGCAAGAAGAGGAAGAAGATCATCAGCGGCACCAGCACCTGCGCCTCGCGCCGCCGGCGCCAGAAGAGCAGCACACCAACGCTGGTCGCGACGATGAGCAAGCCTTCAACACCGGTGACGGCGCGGTGGCTGAACTCGATGGCCGTGTGGACGGCGAACTCAGGGATGAATTGCCCGTTACACAGCGGCCAGTCCGCGCCGCAGCCTGCGGCTGAGCCAGTGTTCGTCACCGTCGAACCCATGACCAGGACGATGAACATGCCGACGGTTGTCACCGCCGCCAGCCACTTCACCCCATTGCGTAACCGTGCCTGCATCCTCAACTCCGCTCCTGCATGGCGATCGGCGCTGGCCGCCACGCAGAGACATTATCCTCGGTTTTGGCCGGAAGATCACGGCCCTCACCCCCTGGCCCCCTCTCCCGTGTCACGGGCGAGGGGGAACTGCCGATGAGCCATAGCGCGTTCCCCCTCGCCTGCAAGGCGGGAGAGGGGGGCAGGGGGCCGGGGTTACGCCCCGCCGCGCAGATCACGCACGAACGCCTCCATCGCGGCGGCGCGCTCCTCCAGCGGGAGGTCGGCGACGGCTTCGAGGCAGTTGATGAGGGCGCTGCCGACGATCGCGCCTTCGGCGACCTGGCCGA
>DASUBC010000690.1:0-3271 GCA_035763465.1 Thermomicrobiales bacterium | reverse complement strand
CGTCAACTGGCGCAGGTCGCTGCCGTCGAGCGCGACTGACCAGAGGTCGGCGGGCAGGCCGTGCGCCGCCGCTGTCTGCGGCACAAGTGGCCCCAGCAGCCAGCGCGCGAACCGCGCCGGCAGGCTGCCGCCCGGCGGTCGCGTGGGCTGTGGCGCGCCCGGCCCACCCGCCGCCGAGAAGATCAGCCGGGCGCCGTCGGGCGAGAACTGGGGCTGGTTGAAGGTCTGGAAGCCGGCGTCAAAGCCGACCACCTTGTGCGCGTTCTGGCCGTTGGCATCCGCCACCCAGATCGCCTGCTCAAACGTTTTCGGATCGGTGTAGACGTAGGCGAAAGGCTGTGCGGTTTGCACGGGTGCAAAGGCGGGCATGTCGCCGTCAGACAGCACGGTCGTGCGGGCGCCGGTCGCCACGTCGAGGCGCTGCAACTCGTGGACCGAGCCGGATAGTCGCCCGCTGGCGTCTCGTGTCGGTGCGGAATAGGCGAAGATGACCGCCTGGCCGTCCGGCGTCCAGACCGGGTGCGCCAGCAACACGCCAGGCTGGTCGTGCTTGAAAACCATCCGTCCGTGACCGCCCTGTCCATCCGGCGCCATGATGTAGAGGTCGCTGCCCGCCAGCTCCGGCGACACACCCGGCGTGACCGGCGGCACGACGACCAGCGTATAGGCGAGCTGCGTGCCGTCCGGCGAGAGCGCCGGGTCGGCGGCGTAGGCGTTGGCGGGGAGATCGGGCGTCAGGTTGACGGGATCGCCGCCGGCCGGGTCGAGCGACCAGAGTTTGCCGTCGAAGGCATAAATCAGGTGCCCATTGCCGGCCTGCGGCGCCCGCGCCGCCCACGGGCCGGTCAAGGGGCCACCCGCGCGCGGCGTTGCGCCGCCGGATGGGGTCGCGGGCGTGTTCCCTGGCGCGGGTGTGGCCGGTGTCGGCGTGCCGCTGGCGGCCAGCTCGGGATTCGTCAGGGGATTCAGCGTCCGCAGGTAGTTGACGAGGTCCCAGCGCTGCTGGTCGTTGAACGTGCCCTGCCACGAGGGCATCGCGGAGCCGGGCGACCCATCGGTGATGATGTTGAAGAGATAGCCGTCGCTATGCGAGGCGGTGTGCGGCAGCGTGAAGTTGACCGGCCGGGGATTGAGCGAGGCGGCCTCCGGGCCATCGCCGCGCCCCTGCGCGCCGTGACAGACGGCGCAGTTCTGCGCGAACAAGTCGCCGCCGGTGGAGAGAGACGCGGCATTGGCGGGCACTGGATTCGGCGGCTCGGCCTGCCGGTTGATTACGACCTGATTGCCGGCGTTGTAGAAGAGATAGCCGCCGACGACCAGCGCGGTCGGCACCAGCATCAGCAGCGCCGTGCCGAGACCGGAGCCGCGCCGGAAGAGCCGCACGCCGAAGAACAGCAGCACCGCACTGAGCGCCAGCGCCAGCGAACCGATGCCCCGGCCCGAGTTGAGCGCCGGCAGTTTGGGTGGCGTCGGCGTCGTTGACTGCTGGAGCAGGTTCGCCGACGAGCCGAGGGTATACGCGAAGTCGCCTTCGACGTCGTCGAGGTTGGCGCGGCGCACGATCGCGCGAATCTTCCAGTGGCCGCTCATCGGCAGGTAGGCGCCGGTCGCGGTGTAGTGGCCGTTGCCCTGCGATGTCGCGACCGCTTCGGTCTCGCCCATAGCCATATCGAGCATGTCAAAGCGGAAGGTCACGCGCAGCGCATCGGTCACGAGATGACCATTCTTGTCTTTGACCAGCGCATCATAGGTTGTGGTGTCGCCGGGTTGGAGCGAGCCAAGCGTCAGCGTCACACGTAGGTCATCGGCTTTCACCGTTTGCGAACGCTTGGGCAGGCGGGCCTGCACGATCGCCTCACGCGCCGGAACAAAGTTCGTCAGCGCGCCGACGATCACCAGGATGAGGATCCCAAGGATAACTTCCAGCCGGATTACCCGCGTGAACTGCCGGAACAGGACGCCGCTGACCCGCTCGGTGGCCGCGCGCCGCGCCGCCGCGCCAGTGCCCGCCTTGCCGTCATGCTGGCGCGCAAGCGCGGGCTTGAGCCAGAGCAGGTTGAACGCGCCCAGCGCCATCAGGCCGGCGAAAAGCGCCAGTTTCAGGGTCAGCGCCCGGCCATAGTCGGTGGGGAGCAGCGCGCCGAACGAGCCGACATGGAGCCAGGCGCTATACAGGCCGGTGACGCCCAGCACCCCGACACTGATCAGCGCGATGGTAGAGAAGCGCGCTACGACCCCCGCCAGCACCGGCCGGAACTCGCGGCCGAGCTCACGCACCAGCGGCACGGTCAGCACAAGGCCGATCAGGCCACCAATCCAGACCGCCGTTCCCAGCAGATGCAGCCAGTCAAGCACAACGGAGAAGACGGGCCAGAGCGCGCTGGCGGCGGCGTGCGCGGTGAGGCTGATCGTCAGCAGATACCCCGCCCCGAGCACGAGACCAAACAGCATCGGAAAAAACGCGGCCGTCGGCGGCTCGGCCGGCTGGCGTGCGCCATCCGGACGGCGCCGCGCGGCGAGCAAGAGCGGCCCGAGGAACATGGCCGCGACAATCGGAAGCAGCAGGCGGACGAGCCAGATGCCACCGGAGCGCGTCGTAAAGAGGAAATCGTTGAGCGCGCTGACCGCGAACGGGCCGCCAGTCGCTTTCGCCACTTGCAGCAGCAAGCCGGCGATCGTCACCAGGAAGAGCAAGAGCAGGGCCGCGCCGGCCAGCAATGTGAGGCGGCGCGTGACCGCGCGGTCGAACACGCCGCCTGGCGTGGCGTCAACCCGATTCGTTCGACGCAGCACCGGCAGCCAGACGAGTGGACGCAATCCCAGCGCGCCCGTGAACGCCGTCGCGGCCAGAATCAACAGCCATTTGACGATGACGTCGGCCGGCGACGGCGGGGTGAACTCGACCTCGTCCCCGCCGGTGCTGGTCGCGACCGGCGGCGTCGTGCCGACCGCGAAGACGAACGAGCCACTGGTGGTATGGCCGTCAACCGCCGAGGTTGTCTTCCACACCACGGTGTAGGTGCCTTCCGGCAGCTGGCGCACCGCCACGGTCAGTTCCAGCGGATCACCGGCGACCGCCTGGGTGCCGCCCTGGTCATACTGCGTTCGCTTCGTGTCGTAGACAGTGATCGAACTGTATTTTGGCTCAGGCTGCTCACTAAACCAGATTTTGATCTGCGTTGGCGCGGTGGGCACGGCGGCGCCACTGGCCGGCTCGGAACGCTCCAGGTTGGCATGCGCCGAGATCGCCGGTGGCGTCACCAGCAACCAG
>DASUBC010000689.1:0-4360 GCA_035763465.1 Thermomicrobiales bacterium | reverse complement strand
GCGCAGAAACTGGCGGTGCTTGACCGCTACCACGTCTCCTACATCGCGGTCGGCGCGGTCGAGCGCGGCTGGTATCTGCCGCCGGTGGGCAACGCGCCGCCGTGCAGCAATCCGTATGCGTCCAAGCAGGGACTCGACGCGCTCGCCGGCATGGTGGGGCAATACCTGACGCCGGTCTTCCAGTCGGGCGACACCATCATCTATCAGGTGCTGGCGTCCACCGGGTCGTCCGGCGCGGCGGTGGCGGGCCGATGAGCGACCTGCTGCTGGCGCTGCGCTGGCTGGTGGCGCTAGAGGTCATTGGCTGGGCGCTCTACCCCTTGCTCTACCTCGCCACGCCCGGCCTGCGCGACCGGGGGCTGACGCTGGCGAAGCCGTTCGCGCTGCTCCTGCTCGTCTACCCCGTCTGGTTCCTCGCGGCGCTCAGGCTGCCGGTCTTCACCGCGCCGGGTCTGGTGGTGGCCGGCGTGCTGCTCGGCGCGCTCGGCTGGTTGCTGGCATTGCGCCGCGACCGCGACCTGCTCGCCTTCCTGCGCGACGGCTGGCGGTATGTCGTGCTGGCGGAGGTTGTCTTCATCGTCGCCTTCTTCGGCTACGTCTGGCTGCGCGGTTTCAATCCTGAAATACTGGGCACCGAGAAGCCGATGGAGATCGGTTTTCTCTCCGCCGCCACCCGCGAGGCGACCGCCCCACCGACCGACCCCTGGCTCAGTGGCTACGGCATCAACTACTACTACCTCGGCTACATCCTCGTCGCCGCGCTGGCGAAACTGACCGCCATCTCCTCCTCCATCGCCTTCAACCTCGGCCTGACCACGCTCTTCGCCAGCACCTTCACCGGCGCGACCGGTGTAACCGCCAACCTGCTCGCCAGCCGGCAGCCGGGCCGCGCGCCGCGTGTGCGCCCGCTGCTCGGCGGCCTGCTCGGCGGCTACCTGCTGCTGCTGGCGGGCAATATGTACGCCGCGCGCGACATCCTGCTGCACGGACGGACCGCGCTCGACACCTGGTGGTGGGGCGGCCTGGGCTGGAAGTCGTCGCGCGTCGTCATAGACAGCGGCTTCCCGGCCAGCATCTTCGGCGCGAACGTTGGCCCGGTGGAGACCATCAACGAGTTCCCGGTCTTCAGTTTCATCCTCGGCGACCTGCACGCGCACGTTCTGGCCCTGCCGTACACCATCCTGGCGCTCGGGCTGGCGCTCGACGCGCTGATGTGCTCGCCGGTCGCGGCGCTGCTGGCGGGCTGGCGCGACCGCCGCTGGCGCGGCGCGCTACCGGGCGGGGCGCGGCTGGCGCTGGCCGCGCTGGTTATCGGTTCGCTCTACGCCCTGAACAGTTGGGACTTGCCGACCTACGCGGTCATCTACCTGGCGGCGCTCTTCCTGCCCGCCATCGCCGCCGCCCGGCGCATCGCCTGGGGCGAATGGCTGGCGGCGGGCGCGTTCCTCGCCGGGTGCGTCGCGCTCTTCGCGCCCTTCTATTTGCGCTTCACCTCGCTCGTCGGCGGGCAGCCGTTCGACCTGCCCGCGCCCTGGCGCGACATCCCCGGCATCGCGACCATCTCCAAAATGCTCGGCCTGGTCATCTGGGGCAAGACGCCAGCCGGGCAGTTCTTCACCGTCTACCTGCTGCCTTACACCGTCGCGCTGCTCTTCCTCACCTGGCGCTGGCTCGAAGGGCGCAAGGGGCTGGCGCAGGCGGGGCTGACGACGCCCGCGCTGGTCGTGCTCGTGCTGGGCTTGGTGGCGGTCGTCTTGCAGATGCCGGTCTTCTTCTTCGCCGGGCTACTGGTCGCGCTGGCCGGCGCGGTCGCCCTGCGGCGCGACGTGGCGGTGGACGCCGACCTCTTCGCGGTAGTGCTCATCGGCGCGGCCTTCGCGCTGGTGCTGCTGACGGAGGTCTTCTTCATCCACGACATCTTCGCCAACCGGATGAACACCGTCTTCAAGGTCTACTACCAGGCGTGGACGCTGCTCGGCATCGCGGGCGGCTACGCCATCGCCCGCGTCGCCACCGCCGGCCTCCCCTGGCGCGCGGGAATGTGGCGGCTGCCGGCGGCCGGGGCGGTCGCGCTGCTGCTGCTCGCGTCGCTCGCCTACCCCATCGCCAGCAGCCGGTCGCGCACCAATCAGTTTCAACAGTGGAGCGGGCTGGATGGGCTGGCCTTCGTCAAGCAAGCCAACCCCGACGAGTACGCCGGCATCACCTGGGTGCGCGCGAACGTGCCCGCCGGCACGGTGGTGGCCGAAGCGCCGGGCTGCTCCTACGGCGAACTCTACGGGATGCCGCACGACCGCGTGTCGGCCTTCGCGGGCGTCAGCACGCCGCTTGGCTGGGCCGGCCACGAGCAGCAATGGCGCGGCGGCTCACCCCAACTGTTGAACGACCTCGGCCCGCGCGGCGCCGCCGTCAACCGCCTCTACAGCACCACCGACCCCAATGAAGCGGCGGCCATCATGCGGCAATACGACATCCAGTACGTCTACGTCGGCGTCTTCGAGCGCAAGGGCTATGCGGCGGGCGGCATCGGCGCCGACTGCCAGGCGGGCGGGAATTATCCCCCGGCCGGCCTCGCCAAGTTCGACACGATGCTTGACAAAGTCTTCGCCACCCCGGACGGCGCGGTCGCGGTGTATCGCCAGCGGTGAACCTTCTTTGGGCGAGGATTGCCGTAGGCGCGGTGGCGGCATGGGTCGCCGCCGAATGCATTCGGCGCTACAGGCTGTGGCCACAACGTCCCTGAGGACTGGGTCTGGACCACCGCTACGCTAGCAGCCAGCCCCGGCATCACAACGAACCCAGTCCCCGGCGGGGGACTTCGTGGCGCGTGAGCGCCATCTAGCCTCGGATTTCAATCCGGGGCCACCTCAACGACGCTATGCCTGCGAACCACCACCGCGCCGACCGGAGTTATTCACCAATACAACATTTGTCGCTGAATGTTCTGGCATCACTCTTGCGCGCCCTCCTGGTGAGACGCGAGGTCACTCGCGTGAACCAGGGAGGATGATCGCTATGCCGAAACGTGGACAGCACGACGATAGCCCCGGCGACGCGCGCAAGCCGTTCTCGGACGTGGGCGGCCCGGCGGGGAAGCACGCGCAGAGCCATGACGTTCGCGCCGAAGAATTGACGAATCCGGAGGGCAGCGAGCGCACCGAGGCGGAGTTCGCCGCTGACCTGGCGCCCCAGACGCCGACCGCCGAACCGCGCGGCCACAGCCACACGGACGAGAGCCGCCTGGCCGTCAGCGAGAAAGACCTGCACGAGCGCCTGCCCAATCTGACTGACGACGAACTGGCGCGCCTGCCGGTGTTGCGCGCCGGCACGGCACTGGACCAGGGTGGCGTCTACCTCGACCTGAACGACCCGCAGCGCCAGCCCTTCAAGGCCATTGGCGGCGAGCGCGCGGAGCAGCGCAATCGCTACATCGCGAAGCACGACGTGGATTACCGCCTGTGGAACCGGCTGGCCGGCCAGGAGAGCACGCCGGTCATCGAGCGCCCCACGACGCACGAGCAGACCGCGAACCAGGGCTGAGGACGGTTCACCGTTCCCCAGGCGGCTTCAGCGGCAGCGTGACGACAAAGGACGCGCCCTGGCCTGGCCCGGCCGACTCGGCCCAGATGCGGCCACCGTGCCGCTCGACGATTTCGCGCGAAATGTACAGCCCCAGGCCCATGCCCGTGCGCCCCGCTGTGTACCCCATGACATCGTCTTCATGGGCTTGCTGGAAGCGCTCGAAGATGAGCGTTTGCTGCTCCGGGGTCAGGCCCAGCCCGCGATCCTGGACACGCAATACCGCGCTGGCCGGCCTGTCTGCGGCGGCGGGCTGCTGGTGGAGCACAACATCAACCGGCCCGCCGTCGGGTGAATAGCGGAAGGCATTGGTCAACAGATTCACGATGACCTGCTCGATGCGGTCGCGGTCCCACCGGCCGGGAACGGGCGCTGCCAGGGCCAGCCGGATTTCGTGGCGGTTCGACAGGTCACGGAGCGGCTCGACGACCTCGCGGACGAGCGCGGCGAGATCGCAGGACTCGTAGCGCAGGGTGAGCCTGCCCGCGTCAATGCGCGACACATCGAGCAGCGTCTCGACCAGTTCGGTCATGCGGTTCGTCTGGCGCTGCATCGTCTCGACATAGCGCCGCATCCGCTCGTCGCCGATTTCGAGCAATTGCAGGCGCTGGCCCATGAGATAGGCATAGCCGTGGAGCGTCGTCAGCGGTGTCCTGAGTTCGTGCGAGGCGACCGAGAGGAAGGCGTCTTTCGCCTGCTGCAAGCGGCGCAACTCGCTGATGTCGCGACAGACGAGGACCGCGCCGACAATCTCGCCGCCGCGCTCGCGCAGTGGCGCGCT
>DASUBC010000688.1:0-7964 GCA_035763465.1 Thermomicrobiales bacterium | reverse complement strand
ATCGGCCACGCCCGCGAGCATCTGGCGAGCATCCGCGCGACGATTGGCGAATAGCCCTCACCCCTGGCTCGCTGGGGTACCCACGCAGTGGGTCGCGCCGGTCCCCTCTCCCGTATCACGGGAGAGGGGTGCCGCCCGCAGGCGGCGGGGTGAGGGCCGCTTACTCCGCGACCTGCGTATAGCCGAGGTCGCGGAGCGCCTGGCGGAGCGTGGCGGCGGCACGGTCGAGGCCGGCCGGGTCAGGGTTAGGGTCTTGCCGGCTGAAGTCAAGGTCGTGCAGCGTGTCAATCGGCACGATGTGCAGGTGGACGTGCGGCACCTCCAGCCCGGCGATGATCATTCCTACCCTGGTGGGCTGAAAGCCGCGCTGCTGCGCCTTGCCGATCGCCTGCGCGACGACCATCAGGTGCTGTGCCAGGTCGGGCGCCAGGTCGAGCCAGTGGTCCACCTCCTCGCGCGGCACGACCAGCGTATGCCCCGGTTTGAGTGGGTTGATCGTCAAAAAGGCGACCGCGCGGTCATCGCGCCAGACAAATCGCCCCGGCAACTCGCCATTGATGATGCGCGTGAAGATAGATGGCATGGCGCTCCCTCCGTTCGCTCGAATGACGAATGACGAGTGACGAGTGACGAATGGGCTTAGGTCAGCACCATGCTGGTCAGTAAGCGCAGCGCTGTTCTCACGCTATTCGTCACTCGTCATTCGTCACAGTCGGCGTTCCAGAAAGTCCACCAGCACTTGATAGATGCGCGTCTTGCCGGCGATGTCACCGGAGGGACCATGGCCCTCGTTCATCTCGTGGTATTCGAAGTCGTCGCTGAGGCCGGTTCCCTCCTGCTTGCCGAGGTCGAGCAGACGGTCGCGGAAGATGCGCGACTGGGTGATCGGGCAGCGCGGGTCGTTCGTGCCGTGGATGATCAGCAGTTTCGCCTGCAATTTCTCGGCGTGGGTGATGGCGCTGCGGTCACGCCAGAGGTCCGCGTGCTCCGCCGGGTTGCCCAGTTGCTGCCGGAGGTAGTAGCGGAAGTGCTCCATGTCTTCGTCGTAGAGCCGGTTCAGGTCGGTGATGCCGATCCAGGGCACGCCGACTTTGAAGAGGTCCGGCTTCTTCACGACCGCGATGTAACTCATGAAGCCGCCGTAGGAGCCGCCGAAGACGCCGATGCGCTCGGGGTCCACGTAGGGCAGCGTCTTGAGATAGGCCGCACCCGCCGCGACGTCCTCCAGGTCACCGCCGCCCCAGTCCTTCAGATTGGCGTCGCGCCAGGCGACACCGTAGCCGGTCGAGCCACGCACGTTCGGCTGGAGGACAACAAAGCCCCGGTCGGTGAGAAACTGGGCGAAGGGGTCGAAGCCGCGAAAGAACTGCGCGGTCGGCCCGCCATGGACGTGGATGATCGCCGGCAGCCGTTCGCCCGGCTGGATGTCTCGCGGCGTGTAGAGAATCGCCGGTACCTGCTGGCCGTCGAAGGAGGGGTACCGGACATACTCGTCGCCGACGAAGAGCGCTGGGTCAATCGCGCCGTAGTCGGCGGGGAGGAGCGTTTCGTAGGTGTCGCTCGCCAGGTCGTAGAGCAGCAGTTCTGCGCGGCGGTTGGCGGCGGCGAGCTGCACCAGCAGTTTCGTGTCGTCCAGCACGAAACTGCTGCCGACCGCCATGCCGGGCGGCAGGTTCAACTCGCGCGCCGCCCCGGTCGCGGCCTCGTAGAGTACCGGCTTGAGCGACGAATCTTCGTTGCGGAGCGCCGATAGCCAGGCGCCGTCGTGCGAGAACTCGCCCGGGTAGCCCTCGACGCCCTCCGGGCCAAGCCAGCGTACCGCGCCTGTCTCCAGGTCGAGGATGCCGGGACGGCTGGCGCCGGAGCCGTCGGAACGCACGGCGATCTGGTGGCCATCGGGATGCCAGTCGCCCAGGCCGTCTTTCGCGCCCTCCTTGACGCTGAAGACTTTCTTTGTTTCCCCGCCGTCCTGCCGGACGAGATAGCCGTCGGAGTTATTGAGGTCGGCCGACTCGTTGGTGGAGAAGGCGAGCCACTGGCCGTCGGGACTCCACTTGCCCGCCATGGCGGGCGCGGCGAAGTCGGTGAGCGGCGTCCAGGCGCGCGTTTCCAGGTCGAGCGTGTAGATATTCATCTGGCCGCCGCGATTCGACATCACCGCCAGCCGGCCGTTGTCGGGGTGGACGTCGCCGGCGTATTCCTGCGTCTTCGGCTCGTCGGTGAGTTGCCGCACGTCGCCCGACTCACGGTCGAGCAGATAGAGCTTGTTCTGTTCGTCGCCGTCGCGGTCTTTTGCGAAGACGATCGCCGCGTCGTCGCGCGTCCAGACGAAGCCCGCGCGCAGGCCCTTCGGCGCCTGGCCGTCGGTCAGTTGCGTCAACTCGCGTGAGCGTAAGTCCAGCAGGTAGAGTTCAAAGCGCCCGGTTTTATCCCAGTAGAACGCGATCTTGTCGCCCCCATGCGCTGGTGTGACCATCGCGAATGAAGGCAGCCGCGCCAGTTCCTCCAGCGGAATCTGCCCGCGTCGCGCCGTCGTCGTCATAACACTCTCCTTCTTGCGTGATAGCCGGGTCAGGCCAGGAAGACGGAATGAACCGCAGAGCACGCAGAGGACGCAGAGAGGGACGAGAGAGAACGAGAGAAAGAACGAGCAAAGACTGCTCTCTTTAGTTCTGAGTATTCGCCGCGCCGAATCATCGTCTCTATATCTCTCCGTCCCTCTCTGCGTGCTCTGCGGTTATTTTCGTCCCCTACAGGCTGTAGTCTACGTCGTGCGCGCGTTCGAGGACGCGGGCGAGGAGGCTGATGCCGGCCTCGACGTCGGACTTCTGCACCATTTCGTTGACGGTGTGGACGTAGCGCGTCGGCGTTGACAGGGTGATGGCGGCGCTGCCGGACCCCGCGCGCTGCATCGCGCCCGCGTCGGTGCCGCCGCGCGGGAGTACTTCCATCTGGTAGGGGATGCCCTCGCGCTCGGCGGTCTCGCGGAAGAAGCGCACCAGTTTCGGGTTGGAGATGGACGACGAATCCATCAACTTGATCGCTGTGCCCTGGCCGAGCGTGGTGACGCGGTCTTGTTCGGCGGAGCCGGGCAGGTCTACGGCCAGGGTGACGTCGAGCGCGATGCTGATGTCGGGCGCGACGGTGTAGGCGGAGGTCATCGCGCCGCGCAGCCCGACCTCTTCCTGCACGGTCGCCACCGCGTAGATGTCACAGGCGTGCGCCTTCACCGCCCGCAAGGCTTCCAGCATGATGAAGACCGACAGGCGGTCGTCGAACGCCTTGCTGATCAGGCAGTCGCCGATTTCCTCGGTCGTCCGGTCGAGCGTGACCATGTCGCCCACGGCCACCAGTTCGCGCACGCGGTCGCCGGGCAGGGCGAGGTCTACGTAGAGTTCGGGGAGTTTCGGCGCCTTGCCCCGGTCAGCCTCGTCGAGCAGGTGGGCGGGCTTGGCGGCCGGCGCGAGGACGCCGCGCAGGCTGGCGCCGCTCTGCGGGTGAACCCAGACGCGCTGCTGGAAAAGGGCGCGCGGGTCGAATCCGCCCGCCGGTTGCAGGCGCAGGAAGCCGCCCTGGTCAATATGGCTGACCATGAAGCCGATCTCGTCCATGTGCGCGGCGAGCATCACCTTGCGGCGCGGGCCGTCGCCGCTGCCGTGCTTGACGGCGATGACGTTACCAAGCGCGTCGGTCGAGAGTTCGTCGCAACTCGCGCGCAGTTCGGGGATGACGATCTCCCGGATGCGCTCCTCGTAGCCGGGGATGCCTGGTGTCTCGCAGAGCTTCTTGAGCAGATTGAGGCGCATTCCTCCTCCTTTGCCGAAGCGTGGTCAATGGCCCGCCACAGCGCGTGGCGGGCCAGCCTGGTTCGTGCGTCATTAATAGCACAGGACGAAGACAGCGTGCGGATTGCGGAGAGAATGGGAGAAAAGCGGCACCCCCGCCACATTGCCACAATGGGACGTTTTATCAGTAATGGCGCCGAAATTATTGTGCGGGAGCAAAACCACAATGAGCCACAACGACCACAAATTGCCCGGTCGCCAGAGGGTTTTGTGTATTTTGTGTATTTTGTGCAAGGGGTGGCTCTTTCCCCCGCTCGCGGGGATACCCGCACGCAGGTATCCCCGCGAGCCAGGGGTGAGGGCAACCTATGCCTTCAGCAGTTGCCGCGTGACGTAGGGCATGATGCCGCCGTGGCGGTAGTAGGTGACGTCGAGCGGGGTATCGAGGCGGGCGAGGGCCTGGAACTCGGTCGTCTGGCCGTCGGCCTTGCGCGCCCGCACCGTCACCTGCATCCCAGGGCGCAGCTGCCCGGCGATGCCGGTGATGTCGTAGACCTCGTGGCCGTCCAGGCCGTGCGTTGTCGCGGTCTCGCCAGGCAGGAACTGGAGCGGCAGCACGCCCATGCCGACCAGATTGGTGCGGTGGATGCGCTCGAACGACTCCGCCAGCACGGCCCGCACGCCGAGGAGCAGCGTGCCCTTCGCCGCCCAGTCGCGCGAGGAGCCAGTGCCGTACTCCGTGCCGGCCAGCACGAGCAGGGGCACGCCATCAGCCTGGTACTTCATCGAAGCGTCGTAAATCCGCATCACCGTACCGTCGGGCTGGTGGATTGTCCAGTCGCCTTCACGGCCGGGTGCCAGCGCGTTCTTCAGGCGCACGTTGCCGAAGGTGCCGCGAATCATCACCTCGTGGTTGCCGCGCCGCGAACCATAGGAATTGAAGTCGCGCCGGACGACGTCGCGCTCCATCAGGTAGTGCCCGGCCGGGCTGTCCGGCGGAATCGAACCGGCCGGCGAAATGTGGTCGGTGGTCACCGAGTGTCCCAGCGCCGCCAGCACTCGTGCGCCGGTGATGTCGCCCGGCTCCGCCGGCTCTGGCGTCAGGTTGTCAAGGAAGGGCGGTTCCTGCACGTAGGTGGACTCTTCGTCCCAGGCGTAGAGGTTGTGGCCGCCCTCCGGCACCGGCAGCGACCGCCAGTGCTCGTCGCCCTCGAAAACGCTGGCGTACTGCCTGGCGAAGATTTCGGGTGTGACCGACGCGCTGATGGTCGCGGCAATCTCCGCCTGGGTCGGCCAGATGTCGCGCAGGTAGACCGGCTGGCCGTCCTTATCCGTGCCGAGCGGTTCGGTGGTCAAGTCAATGTCCACCGTGCCGGCCAGCGCGTAGGCGACGACCAGCGGCGGGGAGGCGAGATACTGTGCGCGGACGAGCGGGTGAATACGCCCCTCGAAGTTGCGGTTGCCACTGAGCACCGCCACCGCCGCCAGCCCTTCGTTCTGGATGGCGGCCTCGACTGGCTCGGGTAGCGGCCCGCTGTTGCCAATGCAGGTCGTGCAGCCATAACCGACGAGATAGAAGCCGAGCTGGTTGAGGTACTCGGTCAGGCCAGCGTTGTCGAGGTAGTCGGTGACGACCTTCGAACCGGGCGCGAGGCTGGTCTTGACGCTCGGGCTGACGGTCAGACCGCGCTCAACCGCTTTCTTCGCTAGCAGCCCCGCGCCGACCATCACCAGCGGGTTCGAAGTGTTCGTGCAACTGGTAATGGCGGCGATGACGACCGAACCATGCTTGAGCGCCACCCGCTGCGTTTTCTGGCCCTGCCGCAGCGTGACATTGACGGTCTTGACCGCCGGGTCAATCGTCACGGTGTGCGCGCCGGGCGCGGGCGTGACCTGGGGAATCACTGCCGCGCTGGCGGGTTGAGTGCCCTGTTCGCCGAAGTAGGCCGGGAATGCGCCCCTGAAGTTGTCGCGCAGTTGCGCCAGCGGTACGCGGTCCTGCGGGCGCTTCGGACCGGCCAGGCTCGGCTCGACCGTGCTCAGGTCGAGTTCGAGCGTATCAGTGAAGATGGGGTCGGGGCTGGCGTCGGTGCGGAACCAGCCCTGCTCTTTCGCATACCACTCGACCAGTTGCACCAGCGACTCGGGGCGACCGGTCAGCCGTAGGTAGCGCAGGGTCTCGTCGTCAATCGGGAAGAGGCCGGCCGTCGCGCCGTACTCGGGGGCCATGTTCGCCAGCGTCGCGCGGTCGGGCAGGCCAAGCTGACTGAGGCCGGCGCCAAAATATTCGACGAACTTGCCGACCACGCCCTTCTTGCGGAGCATCTGGGTCACGGTCAGCACCAGATCGGTGCCGGTGACGCCCTCCTGCAATTGGCCGGTGAACTTGAAGCCGATGACATCGGGCGTGATCAGTTCCATCGGCTGGCCGAGCAGCACCGCCTCGGCTTCGATGCCGCCGACACCCCAGCCCAGCACGCCGAGACCGTTGATCATCGTCGTATGCGAGTCGGTACCGACCAGTGTGTCGGGGTAGACAGTCGTGCCGCTGGCGTCCTGGCGACTATGCACCACCGTGCCCAGATATTCCAGGTTGACCTGGTGGACGATGCCAGTGCCGGGCGGGACGACCTGGAAGCCGTCGAACGCCTGCTGCGCCCAGCGCAGCAGGGCGTAGCGCTCGCCGTTGCGTGCGTACTCGAATTCAACGTTACGGGCCAGCGCCAGTGTCGAGCCGAAGACGTCCACCTGCACCGAGTGGTCAATCACCAGGTCAGTCTTGACGAGCGGGTTGACGCGCGCCGGGTCGCCACCGAGCCGGGCGACGGCCCCGCGGATCATCGCCAGGTCCACGACGGCGGGCACGCCGGTGAAGTCCTGCAAAATTACACGCGCGGGCATAAAGGGGAAGACGCGCGCCGGCGCACTGGCCGCCGGATTCCACCGCGCCAGCGCCAGCACGTCCTCGTCTGTGATGGCCTCGCCGTCGGCGTGCCGCAGCAAATTCTCCAGCAAGACCTTGATGGTGAAGGGCAGGCGCGCGAGATCTACGCCGCGCTCCTGCAACGCGGTCAGGCTGTAGTAGTTGACCGGCCCGGTTGGGCCATCGTGCGTGCGCCGTGTGCCCAGGCTGGCGGCGTGCTGTCCCCCGTCGTGTGGCGATGCCATCTCGGTCTCCTTCCTGCTCATTGGCCGCTGGCGCGCAGGCGGCGCTGGCCGCGTCTCAGACTCCCTCGCGCCGGCTACCGCTGGCCAGCCTGCATTTGCCAGTGATTGTATCACCAGTGCGGCGGCTCACCAGGTGTGCTCCATAGAGCACGCCACCGGCGTGTGGCCTCATTCTTACTATGCGCGCGGAGGACTGATAAGTCAAAGACCAGGATGCTCTCGTGATGATAAGGACGGCTTATTATCGGGGTGCGAGGAGGATAGCGGCAACATCACGCCACGATATTTTCAATTTCCGGCTGGCGCGACACACCGTTAGGGGAGGTGTGTTTTTGCGCCTTGGCCTGGTACAGCGCGCGGTCGGCGCGATCGAGCAGCGCCGAGGCGATTGTGGCAATTGAGGTGGTAGCGCCTGTGCCGTGCCGGAATGCCGGAGGCGGCAGGCAGGCCAGCCCGATGCTGATGGCGAGCTGCTCGCCCCTTGGTGATGGCAGGCTGAACAGGGCGAGTCGTTCTTTGATTCGCTTGGCGACCTGTTGCGCCTGGGCGAGATCGGCGGCCGGCAGGACGACCGCGAACTCATCGCCGCCGATGCGCGCCGGCACGTCGCCCGCGCGCACGCCCGTTTCCAGGGCCAGCGCGACCTCGCAGAGCGCGGCGTCGCCGGCGGCGTGGCCGAAGCGGTCGTTGATTTGCTTGAAGTCGTCAACGTCGAGCAGCAGCACCGACAATGGCTGCCCACAATGCCGGCTATAGGCGATGGCCGTCGCCAGCTGTTGCTCGAACATGCGCCGGTTGACCAGGCCGGTGAGCGAATCGGTCACGGCGAGTGACCAGGCATGGGTGCGTTCCGCATCAAGGGCGGCCGTTGCTTCCCGCAGGCGGGTGGTCGTCTGGATGAGGCCGTGCCAGACGAGCGCGATGGTGCTGTACGTGGCGAGGCGAGCGAGTAACGCGCTGGCGATGGGGAGGGTCATGTGATCCATAAAGGTGCCGTTGAGGGCGTATTCC
>DASUBC010000687.1:0-3650 GCA_035763465.1 Thermomicrobiales bacterium | reverse complement strand
AACTGAGCGAGCGGATGCCGGAGGGCGTCACCTGGACTCACCCGGACGGTGGCTTCTTCGTCTGGCTCACGCTGCCAGACAGTGTAGACTCGGTGCGGCTGCTGGATCAGGCGCGCGAGCGGGGCGTAGATTTTCATCCCGGCACAGTCAACTTTTTCGACGGCAGCGGGCACAACCACCTGCGGCTGTCGTACAGTTACGCCTCCGACGCCGATACCGTGCGCGGGGTGCGGATTCTGGCTGAGGTCATTCAGGAGATGATCGCAGGGGATAGGGGATAGGGGATAGGGGATAGTGCTCATCCCACGCAATGCGCTGGTCTGCCAGCATCGTGCTGTGGCGAGACTATCCCCTATCCCCTATCCTCTATCCCCTATCGGGGACATGTGCGAACAACGATAGCGGCATTACTGCGCGACGCGCCGGGTCTGGCGGCGGGAGCGCGCGTGCTTGGTGACGTATCAACCAGCATCGAGGAGATCGCCTACGACTCGCGCGCGGTCGGGCCGGGGACGTTGTTCGTCGCGCTGCGGGGCGCGCTGGCTGATGGACACCGTTATGTGTCGCAGGCGATTGAGCGCGGTGCGGTGGCGGTGCTGGCCGAGGAACCGGTCGGCGACGAGCGTGTCGGTTGCACGATCGTCGTGCCGGACAGCCGGGCGGCGCTCGCCCAGGCCGCGCTGGCCTTCTTCCGCCAGCCGACGCGCGAACTGGGTCTCATCGGCGTCACCGGCACGAAGGGCAAGACGACGGTCAGTTTCCTCATTGAGGCGCTGCTCGCGGGCGGCGGCCAGCGCACGGGACTGATTGGCACGGTGGACCTGAAGGTCGGGGCGCGGCGGTGGCGCAATCCAGTCCACCTGACGACGCCGGAATCGCTCGACGTGCAGCGCTACCTGCGTCAGATGGCCGACGCCAGCACGGACTGGGCGGTGCTCGAAACGTCGTCGCACGCGCTGGCGACGCACCGGGTGGACGGCTGCGCCTACGACATCGCCGTTATCACCAATGTGACGCACGAACACCTGGACTTCCACGGCACCTACGAACGCTACTGGGCGGCGAAGGCCGCGCTCTTCGACCGCCTGGCTGCCACGGCGCCGAAAGAGCCGCCACGCCCGCGCGCGGCTCTTATCAATCTGGACGATGCGGGCGCGCGGGCGATGCTGGGCCGCGCGGCGGGCGTGCGCGAACTCACGTACGGCTTCGCGCCGGAGGCCGACGTGCGCGCGGAGGATGTCACGAGCAGCGAAGCGGGGCTGGCGTTTCGCGTGCGCTCGCCCTGGGGGAACCTGCCGGTGCGCGTGCCGCTGCTCGGCGACTTCAATGTCTCGAATGTGCTGGCCGCCACCGGTGTTGCGCTGGTGGCCGGCGTGGCGCCGGCGGCGATCGCGGCGGCGCTGGCGGGATTTTCCGGCGTACCGGGCCGTTTGCAGCGCATTGATGAAGGCCAGCCCTTCCTCACCGTCGTGGACTTCGCCCATAACCCCGATTCACTCGTCCAGGTCTTGCGGCTGCTGCGAACGCTGGTCCCTGGCCGGCTCATCGCGGTCTTTGGCAGCGCGGGTGAGCGCGATGTCGCCAAGCGTGCCTTGATGGGCGCGGTCTGCGCCGACCTGGCTGACTTTGGTATCTTTACCGACGAAGACCCACGGGGCGAAGACCCGCGCGCGATCGTCGAGCAAATTGCGGCAGGCGCGGCGGCGCGGGGCTGGCGTGAGAACCAGCACTACGAATTACAGCCCGACCGCCGGGCCGCGCTGGCGCGGGCCGTGGCGCTGGCCCGGCCAGGCGATGCGGTGCTGCTGGCCGGCAAGGGCCACGAGCAGACGATCGAGTACGCTGACCGGTCGCTGCCGTGGGACGAAGCGACCGAGGCCCGCGCGGCGCTGCGCCGCCAGGGTTATGACGGAGTCGGGCAGGCGGGCAGGCGGGCAGGCGGGCAGTGAGGTTGGACGAGCAGAGCGCCTTCTACAAGCGTGGTGTTGACGTAGATCCACTGCCCGCCTGCCCGACCGAGGAGCAAACACAAGGGTGTTGAGAGAGCGAACTAGTTGGCGGGCGGGCTGGCGGCGCGGGGCGGCGGCGACTGTGCTGGCGCTCCTGGCGCTGACGCTCGCGGGCTGCGGGACGCCGCTGCCGACGCCGGGCCCCGGCACACCCGCGCCCGTGCGCGCGGCGGAGGGCGGTCTGCCGGGGCGGCTGCTCTTTGTGCGCGGCGGTAATCTGTGGGTCTGGGCCAATAACCAGGAAACGCAACTGACCACGGACGGCACGGCGAAGCAGGCGCGCTGGTCGCCGGATGGTACGGCCATCCTCTACACGAAGGGCGGCGATAGTTACGACGACCTTTATCTCGCCGACGCGCAGGGCCAGAATGCCCGCGCGCTGACCGCCAATCAGGCCAGAGGCGTCGTGCCGAACTCGCTCGATTACGTCAGATACAGTTTCTTCCTTACCGGCCCCACCTGGGCGCGGCTATCGGACGGCAGCGATCGCATCGTCTACAGTACCGATCGCAACGGCAATATGGCGCTGTGGTTGATGAATGGTGTGAACAGCAAACCACAGCCGGTGCTGGGCACACAGAACTTACCGAATCACATCGAGGGCGCGGCGCTCTCGCCAGATGGCGTCAGCGTCGCGTTCACCTACGATATGACCGACGACAAGACTGGCGTGCGCGCCACCCAGCTCTTCACGGTCAATCTCGCGACCGGGCTATACACCGAAGTGACGACACAGCGCGGCGGCGCCTACGACGCCGCCTGGTCGCCCGATGGCAAGTGGCTTGCTTTCGCCGTGCGGGACGATAATTCTGGTAGCACGAGCATCTGGGCGATGCGCGCGGACGGCAGCAGCGCGCGCCGGCTGATTGACAATGGCAGTGACCGTGACCGCGCGCCCGTGTGGTCGCCAGACGGCAATCAACTGGCCTTTGTCCGGCTCTCTGGTAGTGACTACGGCCTGTACGTGGTGAACGTAACCATGACCCCCAACGGCCCAACTGCCGACAAACCGCAAGCGGTCGGCCGCTATACCGATATTGACGCCGCCGCCGGACTAGCCTGGGCGCGCTAGCACGAGGCGGGCAGACGGGCAGTCGGGCAGTCGGGCAGTGGGTTTATGTCGGCACGGCGCCTGGCTGCTGGCACCATGCTCATCCAGCGCGCTGCCCGGCTGCTCGTCTGCCCGCCTCGCAAAGTTTCTGACCCCGCGTTACAATGGTTGGGATCACGTAGTCGTGCGCTTGGACGGCTGAATCGTGCTACAACGATCGTATCACGGGAGTCCGCGCGGAGTGAGTAATAGTCTGAAATCCACCAGCGGCGCGACGCCGGCGCGCCTTTTTCGCAATACCACGGTCATTGAGTGTACCGATGCGCCGACGCTAGCAGAACTGCTGGCTGGTCCGGTGGGGCGCTATGTCGTGCGCCAGCTATCGGACACCGCGATCGTCGCTGACCACGCCCACGTTGACGATATCCTGAAGGCGCTTCGCAAGGCGGGGTATACGCCGAGTGTTACGGCTGAGGAGCGCCGATGAGCGGGGGCTGGACAGGGTTAGCCCAGGATCGCGAGCAGTTGCGCGCTGCCTTCGACAGTTATGCCGCAGCCGACGTCGCCGCGATGCTCGAAGCGCTCAGCCC
>DASUBC010000686.1:0-5094 GCA_035763465.1 Thermomicrobiales bacterium | reverse complement strand
TGGGCGATGAGCAGCAGGCCGGCCGGTGGCGTAAGTTCGGCCGCGCTCGCCGAAATGCTGAGGGCAGGATCGAAGCCAGCAGCGAACCGCTCATTCAGCTCGGCGAAGTATTGCTCGAAGCACCACCTGGCGGCCTGACCGGCCGGGTCTGCCAACGTGATGGTGACCATTGAAGCGATGAGCAACCGCTCGACCTCGGCCATCGCCGCTGTGAGCCTGGCGCGCTGACCCTCACTCAGCGGCGCAAGGACACCGTAAGCAAACTCATCCGAGCGGCGGTCGAGCTCGGCGCGCTCGTGCAGACCAGCCTCGGTGAGTCGCGCGCGACGAACCCGCCCATCGGTCGCGGTCGCCTCGACGACGACCAGTCCCTGTCCCTCTAGCGAGCGCAAAAGGCGGCTGATATACGCGGAATCGAGCGCCAGCCGGCTTCGCAACGCGCGGACTTCGGCGCCATCGGTCCCGATCTCCCACAGCAACCGTGCTTCACCGAGCGGGCGGTCTCGACCGAGGAAGTGATCATTCAAAGCGCCGACCTGCTCAGTCACCAGGCGATTGAAGCTCCGGACCTGCTCGACCTGTGGCATCGCCATCGCAAGCCTCCAGCCGCACGCAACCTATTGCTCTTCCGTTCTCTGATTATAGTCAGAGAATCTGGCGAGGGCAACAAATGATGGGAGAAATTGCTGGAAATATGTGGTACGAGACCAGCTGCTTGCTTTCGCAATTCCACGGTACAATACGTCATGCGGCGCCGTGGCTGGCGCCGATCATGTCCGCGAGGCGCGGTTATGCTCGATCTGTTGCACCGCTTCTTCGCCACCTACGCCGCCGGGGACTCGCTGGTCACCGCGCGGCTCGAAGAGGCGCTGGCCCGGCCGGGCTGCCCGGTCTGCCGGCTTGTGACACGCACCGAGTTCCATTACTTCGCCACGCTCTTCTACGAACATGTCACCACCCCCTTCATTTACCGCCGCCTGCTCGCCAGCCGGGGCTGCTGTACGGAGCACACCTGGCTGATCATCGCCGCGCCACCGGTCGAGCAGTCGCCCACCGGCGTAGCGATTCTCTTTGAGTATCTGCTGGTCGATCTGCTGCGCCACGCGACGAGCAACGCCGCGCTGATACGGTGGCTGACGCCGCAGGCGCCGTGCCAGGCGTGCGAGATCACCGCGCGTGCCGAAGGCGTCTATCTCGGCGAATACGCGCGCCTGGCGGCCGATGGCGTGGTGGGCAGCACGCTCTGCTGGCCGCACGCGCGAATGCTGCTGGCCGAGGAAGCCAGTGGGCCGGATGTCACGCTCTCCTGGGTACGCACGCCACGACATACGGGGCGGTCGGCGCCGCCGGGTCGCCCCCGCCTGGCGCTGGCCGTGGGCCGCCGGCCAGGGGGGAGCGCGCCACCAGCGCCCATCTGCCCTGTCTGCCGGGCGGCTACACGCGCCGGCCTGAGCGTGCCTACCGGCGCGCCACTCTGCCGGCCGCACGCCTGGGCGCTCTACGACGCAGGCCAGCACGACATCGCCGCCACGATCCAGGAGGCCGTGCCACCGGAGGAGTGCGCGGCGTGCCAGGCGGCGCAGGTGGCCGCGAGCGACGCCTGCGATCGGTTGGCGGACGGCAGCGCGCTCTGCCTGCGCCACCTGCGCCTGGCGCTGGCGCGGCAACGTCCCGTGCGCGCGAGCGCGATCGATACCCTGCTGCGCTTGACCACCGATCTCGGCCAGTTGCGCGAGAGCGCCGACTACCAGTTCGCCGGCACACTTACGGCGGCGCAACGCCGCTCCTGGCTGACCGCGCTGGACTGTTTCGGCGGCGAGGCCATCGGCATGTCGCTGACCGAGGCGTACACGGGCGCGAAGGGCGCACTCCGGCAAAGCACGGCGATACTCGACTGGCCCCACTAGCAATGGCGATCTGGGGCGGCACACCAGCGGGCGCCGGCGCCCAGCCGCACCTGCGCGATTACTCCTCGTCCGGCGCGACCGACAGGTCTTCGCCCGCTTGCAGACGCAGGGCGCTCCGTGCGGTCTGCAACATCGCACGCGAGGTCGGCGCGTGCGCCGCGAGATAGCGCGCCACCGCGACCAGCACCCGCTCTGCCGCTTCAGGCCGGGTCTCGCGCAGCGCGTGGTAGGTGGCGAAGCCGGCTTCGAGCGTCTGGTAGCTGTGGAATTCGCCATCCTCGCGCAAGAGCAGCCGGCCCAGCGTTTGCAGCAGCGGCGCGGAGTCGTGCCCGCCGTGCAGGTAGCGATAGACGGCGTCGGCGGCCGGGTTGACCTGCTGCTCGCTGTCGCAGAGCGTGAGCAGGTCGCGCAACTGCTCCGCGCCACTGTGGCCGTTCTGGCTGCTGCCGGCACGCTCCTCCGGCAGCCGGGTGGCGGGCAGGTTGAGGAAGCGATCGAGGTAAATCTTGCCCGCGCCGTGGAAGATGCCGCGCGCCAGCTCGACCGACGGCGCGCGGGTCAGCGCGGCGTGCAGCGCGTTACAGTACGTGAAGGTGTGCAGCACCGTGATCCAGTCACCGAACTCGTTGGACGTGTGGAAACGCGCCATTCGCAACGCCGCCGCGTAGCGCAACGCCTCGCTCACTGCTGTCAGCGCCGCGCCGCCGGCCAGCGCGGCGAGCAGCGCGGCGACCGCCGCCGCCGGGTCGTCGCCCAGCAGCGCCGCCGCCAGGCTGTCGAGGTCCGCGACCGGCCCGCCCGCCGCCGGGTCGGCGACCAGTTCCGGCAGCCTCGCGCAGGCCGCGCCCAGCAGTTCGACCAGGTCCACCGGGTGCCGCCAGGCATTCTGCTCCTCCGCGCGCTGCGCCTGGCACAACCCTAGGATCGTGCTGGGCAGAATCGCCGCCGCCTCGTCCCAGCCGACCAGATCGAGCAGTTCGCACGCCTTGTTGATGAAATCGAGCGTATGCCCACCGGCGAGGAAGAAATGGTCGGTCGCGGCGGCGAAGAGGATGTCGGCCACCTGCGCCGGGGCCAGGCCGGCGGCGATCGCCGTCAGCAGCGCCCGCTCGGCGCCGTCGCTGTCGCGCACCTCGACGAATTGCCGGCACCAGGTCTTCAGGCGCTCTGGCGACACGTCCGTCAGTGGCAGCGGGTCGAGGGTGAAGCGCGGCGCGGCGCCATCGCAGTCGCGCGCGACATGCACCAGGCCGTGATAGAGCGCCAGCGCACGATCTTCCGGCGTGAGGTCGGGCAGGATATTCCCCAGCGCCGTCAGAATCGTCAGCCCTGGCCCCCAGCCCGTCCGGCGATAGTGCGCGCCGAAGCGCCCGCCGGTCGCCAGAATCTCGCGCGGCGGCACACCCGCGTCGAGCAGCGCCAGCACGGCTTTGATGATAATGAGCGACAGGTTTTGCTCCAGCCCATCGCGCAGCCGCGCCTGCCAGTGGGCGCGCCGGTCGCGTTCCACCGGGCGCGGGTCCACCCAGACGACGCCGTCACGCACGTCCGTCCGGTAGACCTGCACATCGTCGGCGAAGGGGTCGAAGGTGCCGCCCGACGCGAGGTCAAAGCGGGCGTGGTGCCAGTGGCAGGTCAGCACACCGTCACGCACGCTGCCGCGCGAAAGGGGAAAGCCCATGTGCGGGCAGCGGTTGTCCACCGCATAGGCGCGGCCTTCGTGCCAGAAGACGGCGATGCCGTGTCGCCCGCCCGAGACCACCATCTGGCAGCGTTGCTGTAACTCCTCTACCGGGCCGACTCGTACCAGGCCATCAGCGTTCATCCTGGTGCTGGACTCTGTCCGCGCGGTCGCCATTGGGGGCCTCCTTTCCGCGCCAGCGCGCGTCTCCGAGAAGATACCCCAGTGTCCCGCGCTGGTGACGGCCAGTCAAGCGGCGGGCTGTTGGACGCGGGCAGATTCCGCTTCGGTTGGCTTGATGCTACAAACCTGCCGCTTGTTCCGCCAGGACAAGCAGGAACTCGGTGACGGTGACAATTTGGAGCGCGCCAAGCTCCGGTCTTCCAGCCAGCGGAAGCAAATGCTTGCGATCGCCCGTCACCAGATAATCAGCCTTGCCACCGAATGCCGCCGCCAGGATATGCACATCATCGGTGTCTAGCAACGAGAACAGGCGGTCCCTATCCTCTTGGGTGACCTGATAGGCTGCGATCAATTCTGGGCGGGAAAGCACAGCGCGAAGAACTCCGCGCTGTTCATCGGCCATGTGCAGGACGAATGCCTGGCGACGCCAGGCATTCAGCAACTCGAACGGCTTACTCCGCTGAAGAATCAGGCCGCTGACAAAGACGTTCGAGTCAACGACGGACCCGATCGGCTCACGGCTTTCGTGCATGGCGCTCTTGCCGTACGGCGGCCACTTATCTCGCCAACATCATGCGGCACCGTCTCGGGATCTTTGTCGGCATTGCGTTCGCGAATGCGCGCGATGGCGGACCAGGCTTGTTCGCGCACGTAGTCTTGAAAGCGCGCGAAGTCGTCCGGGTTAATCATTACGACGACCGGCTTACCGTTGCGCTCAATCACGACCGGGTCTTTCGTGAAGTAGACCGAGCCGAGAATCTCGCTGAAGTTGGCTCGCGCATCGCGCGCGGAAACTGTCTTCACCATGACGCGCCTTCACTGCGTGTGTGCTTATGATCTTCGCCTATGCCGATTGTAACATAGCGTACGCAGCGTAGCTAACGTACGTTTTTAGTGCCTCGCCTCGCCTTGGCTCCGCCCTGGTTGGACGCTAGCCCCTGTCCGGTCAATGTTCTACAATGGGGCGACAGCGAACAGCCGGGATTGCGGGTGGAGGGATGGGCGCGATGAGGGCAAATCACGGCGAAGAGCGACGCTGTCCGTGGTGCGAGAGCACTGATGTCGAAACCGTGCAACGCGGGTTCGCCGGCAAGACCGACGCCCATGACCAGTACTCCCGCTGCCACGCCTGCGGCAAGACCACCTGGGAAATGGTCAGCAAGACCGCCCAGGAGATGCGCTTGGGCCGGTATGAAGCCGGCAAGTCGTTCACCGAGCGCGGCGACCGCTACCTGATCCGGCGCGTCCTGAAAGTTGGCTTCAACGAATACCTGCTCTACCTCAAGCCGTCACCGCTCCATGAATCACCGGGCAGCGACGCGG
>DASUBC010000685.1:0-3354 GCA_035763465.1 Thermomicrobiales bacterium | reverse complement strand
TTCGGCGCCTGATACGGATAGGCTCAGACCTGTACCCGGCGGCTGGCATGAACGCCAGCACCCGCTGGGTACAGGTCTACCAGCGGAGGGCGGTGCGTGCGCCTAGTTTTGGTTCGACATGGCGCTTCGGAGCATTCGCGGCGCGGCGTCATTGCCGATGTGCAGGGCTGCACTGGCCTTACGGCAGAGGGTGTTACTCAGGCCCAGCGACTCGCGCGGCGGCTGCGCGCGACCGGCGAACTCGACGACTGCGCCGCGCTGCTCTGTAGCCCGGTGTCGCGCGCTCGCCAAACCGCCGAAATACTGACTGGCGCTTTGCCAACCAGCGCGGTCAGAGAAGATCAGGCGCTCTGTGAACTACGGCCAGGCGAGGCGGATGGCCTCGCCTGGGCAGACTACCGGGCCAGGTACGGCGCGTTCGAACTGCTGGCCTTCCCTGATCGCCCCTTCGCGCCCGGCGGCGAAAGCTGGCATGACTTCATCGCGCGCGTGCGGATCACCCTGACCAGTTTCTCTGCGCAATTCGCCGGCCAGACGGTGGTCGCTGTTTCCCACGCCGGCTTTATCGTCGCAGCGCTCCTCGTCCTCTTTGACATTCCCCGGCCAGGAACCGGCGCGCGATTCGACCCACTGCACACGTCCCTCACGGAATGGCGCGTGCATGATACCGACTGGGAACTCGTCCGCTACAACGATGCCTATCACCTGTTCAATCAGGAATGAGCGTGGGACTGCTTGCGGGCGGCGCGCCTCTCGACTTCAGCAGCCTTCAAGCAAGTGACCTGCGGCCTGCGGACTTGCGACTCGTCGCCGTTACGCCATCCCCGCTGCCAGCGCGCCCTGCACTCGCGCCGCGCCGCGCTCCTGCTCGACTACTTTGCCGAGCGTGGTGCGCGCCCGGAAGAGGCGCATCCGTACGGTGGAGACCGGCTCGTTCAGCACGTCGGCGATTTCGGCGTAGGAGAGCTCCTGGAAATAGCGCAGCGCCAGCACCGTGCGGTAGGACGCCGGCAGCGCGTTGAGCCAGCGCTGCACCTCGTCGCGTGACGCGGTGTCGAGCGCCTGCGCCTCGGGGTTGTCGGCGCTGGTGGCGAAGCGGTCGCTCTCGGGCGTCTTACCGAGCGCGACGGTCGTCACGCGGCGCTTGCGGCTCCGCAGCGTGTCAATGCACCAGTGCGCGCAGATAGCGGCCAGCCAGGCGCCAAACCGGCCATCGGGCACATAGGTCGCCAGGCGGGTGTAGGCGCGCACGAAGGTCTCCTGCGCGGCGTCCTCCGCGTCGGACACGTTGCCGAGCAGCCGGTAGGCCAGCGCATGAACCGGCCGGCGGTGCCGCTCGACGAGTTGCGTGAAGGCATCCAGGTCGCCGGCCTGTACGCGCGCGACCAGCGCGTCGTCGTCCAGCGTCGCGAGGTTCACCGGAGCCGCCGTCATCATTCCGCTCATCGCCTGTGCCTCCATTCCTTGGCGCGGGCCGTGCCAGCCGCGGCGCTGCCGTTACTCCTTGCCAGTGGGTGAGGCTGTTTCCTCAACCCACAACCAGCATAGGGGCGGGGGCTGCGCGAGCGTTATGCGGGCGATCACGCTGGTGATGTGATCGCCGTCACAAAGTCGGGCAGTCGGGCAGTCGGGCAGTCGGGCAGTGCGCTGGTCCAGCACCACGCTAGTAGACAGGCATCGTGCCGACGAGAACCCCCTGCCCGACTGCCCGTCTGCCCGCCTCGTCCAATTTGCCGCGTACGTACGCGATGTTGTAGGATTGTGCTGGCGGCAGTGAATACGGAGGAGTGTGGCGGCATGGCGGTGGAAGGCGAGGTGCTGCGCGCGGCGCTCCGCGCGACCAGCAATGAGATTGGCTGCCAGTACCGGCTCGGTCCGGAGACCGGGCTGGATGTGGATACGCTCGCGGCGCTCGGCCTGGTCAAGCCAATCCGCCAGCGCATCCCCGATTGCGCCGAGCACGCCTGCCCGCTGCGCGATGGCTGCCGGTTCGCGGCCCTGTTCGCGGACGCTCGCGCGGGACGCAGCGGCAAGAAATACCGGCTCAGTCCGCTCGGCGCGGCCGTTCTTACGGATGACGCGCTGCTCGGCCAGGTCAGCGCGGCGGCGCGCGACCTGCCGCTGGCCCGGCGCGTCCGCGCGACGCTGGCCGCCGCCAGCGGCCCGCAGACCATCTTCGCGCTGAACGCGGCGCTGCTCGACGAATGCCTGGCGGCGCTGGAAGCCACCGGCGACTGCGGCGACACCGCCTTCACCCGCGCCGGCCTCGCCGCCTGCCTCACCCTCCTCGCCGCCACCGGCGCCATCACCTACGATGGCTACCACGTCGCGCTGCCCACCGCCGTGCCGTCACGCGCAGCGTAGGGAGTACGCGATTTACCACCGGGAACACAGAGCACACAGAGAGAACGGATTCAACCGCAGAGCACGTAGAGACCGCCGAGAATGAACGAGAGAGATTCTTGATCGTCTTCTCTCCTTTCGTTCTCTATGCTCTCTGTATACTCTGCGGTTCAATCCGTCTCCCCGAGCGTCTGCTACAATCGTTCGCTGAGTGGTGGGTGTGGGAATGAAGGAGAACGGCGGACGATGCGGATTCTGGTGACCGGTGGCGCGGGCTTTATCGGCTCGCAGATTGCGGACGCCCTCATCGCGGATGGCCACACGGTCATCACGATTGACAACCTGGCGACCGGAGTGCGTGAAAACATCAATCCCCAGGCGCGCTTCTACGAAGCCGACATTCGCGACGAGGCCGCCGTCCACGCACTCTTCTCCCAGGAGCGGCCGGAGGTATTGATCCACCAGGCGGCCCAACTTGACGTGCGCCGCTCGGTCGCCGAGCCGGCCTACGATGCCGACGTCAACATCGTCGGCACGCTGCGCCTCTTGCAGGCGGGCGTCGAGCACGGGCTAGGCAAGGTGATTTTCGCGTCCAGCGGCGGCGCGATCTACGGCGATGCCGACACCATCCCCACACCCGAAACCTACACCGCTGCGCCGATTTCGCCCTACGGCGCCGCCAAGTTGAGCGTGGAGCATTACCTGCACTACTACCACGTCGTTCACGGCTTGCCCTATGTGGCGCTGCGCTACGCCAATGTCTACGGCCCGCGCCAGAACCCGCACGGCGAGGCGGGTGTTGTCTCCATCTTCGCCGAGCGCCTGCTGCGCGGCGAACCAGCGATTATTTACGGCGACGGCCACAACACGCGCGATTACGTCTACGTCGGCGATGTCGTGGCGGCGAACCGGCTGGCCCTGGCGAGCGACCGGGTTGGCGCGTACAACGTCGGCACCGGCGCCGAGACCGAGGTCAACGACATCTTTCACCGCCTCAACGCGCTGACCGAA
>DASUBC010000684.1:0-13878 GCA_035763465.1 Thermomicrobiales bacterium | reverse complement strand
TTGCCGTGCGCCGCCTGAAGCTCCTGCCAGCGGCGCACGACATAATCGAGCGCCTCATCCCAGGTGGCCCGTTCCAACTTGCCACCCTTCCCGCCCCGGCGAATCATGGGGTAGGTCAGGCGGTCGGGGTGGTTGGCCTGCTGGTAGGCGACGACGCCCTTGGGGCAGAGCGAACCCTGATTGTGCGGAAAATCGCGCGGCTCGACGCCGATCACCTGGCCGTTATTGACGCGCAGGTACATGCCGCATTGCACGCCGCAGAAGGAGCAGTGCGTCGGCACGAAGTATTCGGGCTGCCGGTCAGCGCCCGGCCAGCCGGTCGGTGGTGGTCCGACGGACTGGAAGTCGTAGTTAAAGTCGCGGCGCTGAAAAATGTCCTTATTCACACTCATAGGAACTTCTTCCCCATCGCCTGATAGTACGCCTGGCCGCGCAGCACCCGCTTGCACGTCGGACAATAGTCTTGCAACCAGCCGCGTTCTTCGCCAAGTTCGTAGTTCTGGTGCAGGTCGGTCAGGGTCGCCTTGAGGTCGGTGATGAAGCGCTGCGATGGCAACTCCTTGCCACAACGCTTGCAGCGCCCCGTCTGCGGCTGTGGGCCGAAGTGTTCGACATCCTGGTTGACCGTCTGATAGAGCGTTACGCCAATGCTGGCGGGGCGCTGGGCGATGTGGAAGAACTTGCCGAACGGAATGGCGATCAGCCAACCGACGACGACGACCTGATGGGTCAGCGAGATAAACCAGTAGAACCGGCCGCTCCACCAGAGGCTGGAGGCGGTCAGCGCCAGGCCAGTGATCGCAATCGCAAAGAGTAAGAGCAGTGGCACAAGGTCAAAGCCGAAGCGCTGGATCGTCACCAGGCCGAGGTCGTTGGTGCGCCGCCAGAAGGCGATCGCCAGGCCGATAATGAGCAAGATCGCCGTGAAGTCCAGCGCGTGGAAAATGCCGAATCCGGCATCGATCGGGAAGTGAAAGACCTTGACGCCAAAGAACCACGCCTGGTAGTGGTCCGGTGCGATGAGCGTGAAGTGAATCCAGCCGAAGGTGAGTGGGAAGGTAATCATGCAGGAGAGAATCACCCCCCAGAAGATTGCCATGTGCATCGCCCAGCGCTGGGTGCTGCGCTCGCGGATGAAGGTCTGGCCGAAGATGTCGCGCCACCAGGCGCGCGGGATCAGCAGCGTGTAGCGCCGGAAGTTCTGCCAGGACAGGAAATTGACCCAGCCGGCTTTGAAGTAACGCCAGGTCGGCGGCCGGGTGATCCAGAGTGTGTAGCGGTACACGATGGCGGCCAGGGCGAAGACTGTCCCGACCGCGTAGCCGATCAAGGCCGAGTCAAAGTCCTTGAAGCCGCGCGAGCCGATGTACATCAGCAGCACCAGCAACGCCGCCGCAAGTAAGGAGATCGCCGCCGCCGGAAGCTCTCGCCGTCGCATCCCCTTCCCCCTCCTTATCAGGGCGCCACCATGCTTACACAGTACCAACGCTCATCCGGCAGGTCAAGACGCCTCTTTGAAAGTGAAACCTGGCCGGTGCGCCGCATGATGCGTGCCAGCCTTCACCTGCGATTCGCTCCCTGCTGCCTGCGCGGGCACATGCCCGCTGCACAGGAGCGAGCAAGGATACAAGCCAGCAGCATGGTAGGATGTGTGCAGCACAGGCGGGGTTAGCCCGCGCCGCGTTCGTGCCGGAGTATGTCACCATGACGTTGCAGCGGCTGAAATGGTTGACCATCGTCGCGCCGCTGGCGCTCTTTTTCGTCCTGGCGGTCGCGTTGAACGCCGCGCCGGTAGCCTTTCAGACCTGGCCGGGGCTACTGCTGATCGCGACTTTCCTGCTCATAGCGATTTTTGCCTTCAGTGAGGTGATTTTCGGCGTCATCAAGCGGATGCAGGCGCAGCAGGCGCAGCAGAATCACGAATTGCTGGCGCTGCACGAAGCCGGCCTCGATATCATCGAAGAACTCGACCTCGAAACGGTGCTCCAGCGTATCGTTGACCGCGCCGCCGCGCTGGCGGGCGCGCGATACGGCGCGCTTGCCCTGGTGCGGTCGGATGGCACGGTCGAAGCCTTCATCACCACCGGTCTGACGCCCGCCGAACGGGAGCGTATCGGCCCCGAACCAGTCGGGCACGGCTTACTTGGCGTGGTGCTGACCGAGGGCCAGCATCTGCGCCTCGATGACCTGACCACCGACCCACGCTCGGTCGGTTTTCCGCCACACCACCCGGTGATGCGGTCGTTGCTGGCTGTGCCGATCGCGTCGCGGGGGGAGATTCTTGGCAACCTGTACCTGACGGAAAAGCAGGGCGCGCTGTCGTTTACGGAAGACGACGAGCAGACCTTGACCCGCTTCGCCACGCAAGCCGCCGTGGCGATTCAGAACGCGCGCCTGCACCAGCTGGCGCAGGCGCAGGCGATTGGCGTAGAGCGTACGCGCATCGCGCGCGAGATGCACGATAGCCTGGCGCAAGTCCTCGGGTACGTGAACACGAAGGCGCAGGCAGCGCAGGAATTGCTGCGCGCCGGGCACACAGAACGGGCACTGGCGCAGATCGGTCAGCTCGGTGGGGCCGCGCGCGACGCCTACGCCGACGTGCGCGAACAGATCCTCGGCCTACGCGCGTCGCTCGGCCCGGATACCAACTTTATCGGCGCCTTGCAGGAGTATCTTGACCAGTGGCAGGAACAGAGCGGCGTGCGCGTGAGCCTGGCGGTAGACGTGAATGAGGAACAGCTGCGCGCCGTGCCGCCCGCGACTGAACTGCAGTTGCTGCGGATCGTGCAGGAAGCCCTCAGCAACGTCCGGAAGCACGCGCACGCGACTGCCGCGCGCTTGACCATTACATCGGAGGGCGGCGACCTGATCGCCCAGATTGCGGACGATGGCGCGGGGTTCAACCCCGCCGCGCTCGATCCGGCGATCTTTCCCCGGTTCGGTCTGACCGGGATGCATGAGCGCGCCGACGCGCTTGGCGGCGCCCTGACGGTGCAGTCCGCGCCGGGGGCGGGCACGCAGGTGACCGCGCGCGTGCCGCTGGCGGCGGCGCCCCGGCCGGTGGCGGCACAACGAGGAGAACGCGATGCGAGTCTTGATCGCTGACGACCACGGACTGTTTCGCGACGGCTTGCACAGTCTGCTGGAAGCGCGTGGTGTCGAGGTGGTTGGCGAAGCGCGCAATGGCCGTGAAGCCGTAGACCTGGCGCGCGAACTGCGGCCTGACATCGTGCTGATGGATCTGACGATGCCCGAACTCAACGGGCTGGAGGCGACACGGCTGATCAGCGCGCAATATCCTGAGATTAAGGTCGTCGTCGTGACCGCGTCCGAAGACGACGCGAATCTCTTTGAAGCGATCAAGTCAGGCGCGCAAGGCTACATCTTCAAGAATCTCGAATCCGGTCCGTTCTTCACGCTCCTCAATGGGGTCATGCGCGGCGAGCCGGCGCTGACGCCAAACCTGGCGCGCAAGCTCTTGCAGGAGTTCGCGCGCCCCACTCCGCCGCCACAACCGCAGCAGGCCCAACCCGAGCTGCTGACGGCGCGCGAGCGCGAGGTGCTGCAATTGCTGGTCGAAGGCGTCACCTCCAATCGCGACCTGGCCGACCGCCTCTTCATCAGCGAGAACACCGTCAAGTATCACCTACGCAATATCCTCGACCGTCTCCACCTGCAAAACCGGGCACAGGTCATCGCCTACGCCCTCCGCTCTGGCCTGGTCGAGCCGCCGGCCGGCGCCTAGCCGACCTCACCACCGGCCGGTTCTCGCCGGACCTACCCGCTGGGGTAGGCCCGGTAGCAGCACGCCGCTACACGGGGTGGTCAGCTGACCACCCTCTTTCGCCACGCGGAAACCATCCCGCCGGTTGGGGTGCGAGACGCGCCAGCCTCCTATGCTTGATGTCAGAACAGTGTGAGGACGGGCGAGTTCGCTGGCCCGAGCAGAGGAGGACAACATGGCGATTGAGACCAGACCCCGGCGGCCGATTGAAGACATCGGGAACGTTGACGCTGACGAGCTACCGCCGCACGCGTCCACGTCCGCTGACTACGACTGGCAGCCGCCGAAGGTCGTGACCCCGATTGGTGGCCCGTCCTGGCGGGAGTTCCTGTTTACCCAGATCGCGCTGGTGCTTGGTGTGGCGCTGCTCTTCGGCAGCATCGCCTATGCGCTGGTGTCCCACGCGCGGCCGACGACAAGCGCCGCGAACTCGATGCCCGGCATGGACATGAGCGGTATGGCCGGCATGAGCAGCACGACGCCGGTGGACTACGCGCACGGCGCGGCGCCGGCGCCCGCCGCAGCCGGCAGCGTTCCGCGCCTGCCACTGCCGCAGGTCGCGCCCCCGGTCGGCCAGCGCGAGGCGACGACGGTAAAAGTGACCATCGAGGTCAAGGAAGTCGTCGCGACACTTGATGACGGCATCACCTATACCTACTGGACATTCAACGGCACGGTGCCCGGTCCGATGATCCGCGTGCGTGAGGGCGACACGGTTGAGCTGACCCTGAAGAACCCGGCCGAGAACAAGGTCGCGCACAACATTGACCTGCACGCCGTGAATGGCCCCGGTGGCGGCGCCGACGCGTCAATGGTGCAGCCAGGCGAGTCGAAGACCTTCAGCTTCAAAGCGCAGCACGCGGGTGTCTTCGTCTACCACTGCGCGATGGCGCCCGTGCCCCAGCACATCTCCAGTGGCATGTTCGGCATGATCGTCGTCGAGCCGCCGCAGGGCCTGCCGAAGGTTGACCGCGAGTTCTACGTGATGCAGAGCGACATGTACCTGCAAGGGCCGCGCGATCAGAAGGGCCTGCGGACGTTCTCCAACGACAAGATGATGGCCGAGCAGCCCGATTACGTGGTCTTCAATGGTTCGGCTGGCGCGCTGACGGGCGACAATGCGCTCAAGGCGAAGACCGGTGAAACCGTCCGCATCTTCTTCGGTGTCGGTGGACCCAACATCACCTCGAGTTTCCACATCATCGGCACCAGCTTCGACCGGGTCGCGCAGGAAGGCGCGTCACTCGATGACCCGTCCAAGTGGGCCACCAACGTCCAGACGACCCTGGTGCCGGCCGGTGGCGCGACGATGGTCGAGTTCAAGACCGAGGTGCCCGGCAAGTACACCCTGGTAGACCACAGCCTGGGCCGCGTCGCGAAGGGCGCCGCTGCGATTCTCCAGGTCGAGGGACCCGAGAACCCTGACATCTTCAAGCCGGCGCCGTAACGGCCTGGCCGGGTGGGGCGCCCGCCCCACCCACCCTTTCTCTTAGCTGGTGTAGCGCGAAAAGGAGCAAAGACGATGGTTGCCACTGCTGATACCGATCGGTCCCAGGTTGAAGAATACGCTACTGATGAAGCACTGCCTGATATTATAACCGTACGGACCATCGCGCTTGAGCCGCCGCCCAGCCACGCGCGGCCCCGGCGACGAACTGTTACCTGGAACCAGTACCTGGTCGCGCAGCTGCCGGTAACCATCGCCATCGGTCTGGTCATCGCCGTCATCGCCTTTGCCGGCTACCGCCAGCTTCCCGCCGGCTACCAGATGCCGGGCGCGCCGCGCGCGGCGGCCGGGGCGGCTGGCGGCGCGGTGACGACGCTGACCTTCAGCAGCGAGGCGGTGGCGCAAAAGGTGGCGGTGGCGCCGGACCCGGGCGGCGCGCTCAAGTGGGACCAGGCAACGTTTACCGCACAGGCCGGCGATGTTTCCTTCGTCGTCACCAACAAAAGCCCGCTGACGCATAACTTCGCCGTTGAAGGGAACGGCATCGTAGCGCAAAGCGCCGACTTCGGGGCCAACACCACGAACACCTTCACCCTGAAGGGCCTGAAGGCCGGTACCTACCAGATTGTCTGCAATTATCCCGGCCACCGGGCGGCAGGCATGGTCGCAACCTTGATCGTGAAGTAGGTGGCCGTATCTCTGGCCTGCGGCGCAGCCCCTCTCCTGTGCCACAGGAGAGGGGCTGCGCGCGATTCACTTGCACGGGTATCCCGAGCAGGCGCCCGCGAGCGGGGTGCGAGCGGTAACCTGCTGTTTACCTCGCGCAACCCGGCGCGTTACCGGTCACCGGTACGATGATGCTGAGGGAATGATCTCCAAGGCGAGCAGCGCGCACGGCGAAAGGAAGGCAGCGATGACTCAGACTATTCTCGTCCCACTCGACGGCACGGCAGTGGCTGCCCGAGCTATCCCCTATGCCGCGACGATCGCCCGCGCCACCGGCGCCAGCGTATTGCTGCTCCATACCGTGCCTGCGCCTGCTGCTCGCCGCTCGCCATACCACCAGCTCAGCGCCGAACCGGCCAGCGCCATGCTGGAAGCCCACGCAGCCGCGCTGCGCCAGCAAGGCGTGGCGGTACAGACACTGGTGCTGACTGGCGAGGCGGTCCGCTGGATTGTTGATGTGGCGCGGGTGCGCGATGTCGCGCTGATCGTGATGGCGCGGCGGAGTCACGGCCTGTTCGGCACAATCACCGAGGCTGTCCTCGCGCGCACGAGCGCCCCGATCCTGCTTGTCAGCGACGATACCACGTTTGATGGGCCAGAGCGCCTGCTTGCTTCGCCCAGGCTCCTGGTGCCGCTCGACGGCTCTGCTGCCGCTGAAGAGGCGCTGGCACTGGCGAGCAACCTGGCGAGCCGGCTGGGCGGCGCACTCGTGCTCCTCCAGGCCACCGCGCCAGACGCTGCTGCGACTGCCGATTTGGTGGCGGCTGACGGTGCGCCAGCGCCCAGCGCCTACCTGCGCGATCTGGTGGTCCGGGGAGCGGCGATGGGCACGACGGTGCATTTCGATGTGCGCCCTGGCGAGCCGGCTGCGGCCATCGAGGCCAGTGGCGACGAGCATGACGCCGCATTGATCGTCATGACGACCCACTGCCAGGGCGGACCGCACCGTTACGCGCTGGGCCGTGTCTCGCGCGCCGTGCTCCACAAGAGCCGGCTGCCGTTGCTCCTCATCCGGCCGCAGACGCTGGGAACACCTGAGTGCCTGACCGGCGCGTGGAGCGGAGTCGCCGCCACGATGCCGGGTCATGCTAGTGCGGGTTGGTAGACGGAGGACGATAGACGGAAGACGATAGACGGTAGTTGCTCTCCAGAAGGCAGTGCGTGAAGATTGGCGCTACCTTGTCATGAGGAACTACCGTCTATCGTCTTCCGTCTCACAGCTATGTCGGGCGCACGAAGCGATAGCCGAGACCGCGCTCGGTCACGATATAGTGCTGGCCGTTGCGTTCCAGCTTACTCCGCAGCCGGCTGATAAAGACCTTCAAGTAGTCGGTCGTCGCAATATATTCCGCGCCCCAGACCCGGTCGAGCAGCGTCTGATGTGGCAGCGTACGCCCGGCATTGCGCGCCAGGTGGTAGAGCAGTTTGTATTCCACCGGGGTCAACTTGACCGCTTCGCCCCCTACCGTCACCTGATGCGTCTGATAATTGATCGCCAGGTCGCCGGCGGTGAAATCGGGCAGCGCCTCGGCCGGTGGCGGCAGTTCGGCGCGGCGCAGCACCGCCCGGATGCGCGCAATCAGGACCAGGTGACTGAACGGCTTGATAATGTAGTCGTCGGCGCCAAGTTCCAGTCCCCGGACCTGGGCGGCCTCGTCGCCGCGCGCGGTGAGCATAATCACTGGCACATCAGAGACGCGCCGGATCTCCTGCAAGACCTCAAAGCCCGTCTTGCGCGGCATATTCACGTCGAGTACCACGACATCGGGTGTCGCCTCGTAAAAGACGCGCAGCCCTTCTTCCCCGTCGGCGGCAGACAGCACCTCGGCGTCCTGCCATTGTAGTTGCAGCCCGACCGTCAGGGCGTCCAGAATATGCGGGTCGTCGTCAACGACGAGAATCTTCATTGTCTTGCTCCCTCCGCGTCGATCGGCAGGACGATACGAAATGTCGCGCCTTGCCCCGGCGTGCTCTCCAGTGTGGCCCGCCCGCCATGCCGCTCGGCCAGCATCCGGACAATCGGCAGGCCCAGGCCGCTGCCGACCACCTGCCGCACGGCCGGTGTCGCCGGCCGGTAGAAGCGCTCGAAGATGCGCCCCTGGTCTTCGATGGGGATGCCAGGCCCATCGTCCGTCACGGCTATGGTCGCCTCCATCCCGTCGCGTGCAACGGTGAGACGGATCAAGCCGGCGTTGCGGCCATACTTCTGTGCGTTCCCCAGCAAGTTCAAGATAGCCCGTTCCAGGAGTGCGACGTCCACGCGAACCGGCACGGCTTCGTCAGGCAGGACCAGTTCGACATGCTGGCAGCGCGTCTGGGCCAGTGGCTCAATCGCCGCGACAGCGTGTTGCGCCAGTTCGCGCAGGTCGTGCCGCGCCAGGCGCAGCGCGGTCTGGCCGCTTTCCAGACGCGCGAGTTCGAGCAAATCGTCCACGAGACGGGCCATCTCGCTCGACGCCTGGTCAATGTTGACGAGCAGGCGGTGTAGTGGTGGCGTCACACACGCCGGTTCGTTCGCCAGCACGACCCCAATGGACGCCTTAATCGCGGCCAGCGGCGTCCGCAAATCGTGTGAGGCGTTGGCGAAGAACTCCTCCTTCTGCCGGGTATGGGCGCGTGCCGCCGTCACATCGCGAAAGGTCAATACCGCGCCCAGCAGCGCATCCTCCTCACTGTACACCGGGGTGGCGCTCCCCTGAATCCAGATATCCTCGTGCGCTGGTTGCCCAGGCCGCCGTAACCGCCACTCGACATCTACGACTGGTTCGCCGGTGGCCAGGGCGCGGACGAGCGGCAGCGCATCGCGCTGATACGGCTCGCCAGTGCTCGCCAGCAAGGGAAAGGCGCCGATGCGTTGCCCGGCTTGCAAGGCGATACCAGCCGCCGCGTAGAGCCGCTGGGCGACCAGATTCGCGAACGTAATCGTTCCCTGCTGGTTGACGATCATCACGCCATCGGCGATCTGGCGCAGGATCGCCACACGCTCCGCCGCCAGCCGTTCAGCGCCGGCGCGGGCGGCCTGTTCACGCGCCAGCAGCGCCGCCCGCTCGGCGGTAATGCGCCGGCGCTCGATGGCGTAGCGCAGCGCCCGCGCCAGCGTCGGCCCGTCCACCTGGCCCTTGACCAGATAATCCTGCGCGCCGGCGGCCACGGCCTGCACGGCAGTCTGCTCGTCGGCCAGGCCAGAGAGCACGATGACTGGCAGTTCGGGTGCGGCGGCCTGAACGCGGTCGAAGGTGTCGAGCCCTTGGCTATCCGGCAGCGTAAGATCGAGCAGCACGGCGTCGGGGCTGATGGTGGCGAGCCGATTCAGGCCGGTCGCCAGCCGGTCGGCGTGCTCCAGGTGGATCGCCGCGCTGGGCGCTTCGCTCAAGAGCACCTGCACCAGACGCGCGTCACCGGGATTATCTTCGATCAGGAGGACATGCAGCGGTACATCCATCGTCGTACTACTCCGGTAGCGTGACAGTCGTGAGCCAGAAGGACTCGATGGATTGCACCACACTGATGAACTGGTCCAGGTTCACCGGCTTGGTGATAAAGCAGTTGGCGTGCAGATCGTACGCCCGCACGATATCCTCCTCATTGCTGGAGGTTGTGAGCACGACGACTGGAATACGCCGTAGCTGTGGATCGGCTTTGATCTCGGTCAAGACCTCACGCCCGTCCTTCCTGGGCAGATTGAGGTCGAGCAAGATGACATCGGGGCGCGGCGCGTCCGCGTAGCGACCCTCACGCCGGAGAAAGGCCAGCGCCAGCTCGCCGTCAGATGCGACGCTGAGATGATTGCGAATCTTCCCTTCGCGCAACGCTTCCTTTGTCAACCGGACATCGCCGGGGCTGTCCTCGACCAGGAGGATTTCGATTGGCCGGCCAGTCGTGTCGGTCTGCATCGCGTTCATTCCGTCTCTGCCACCTCTGCCGGTAGCGTGAAGTGAAAAGTTGCTCCCGGCCCCGGCGTTGGCTCCACCCAAATGCGCCCGCCATGGCGTTCGACAATCTTCCGGCAGATCGCCAGGCCGATCCCGGTGCCCGAATATTCCGTCTGGGTATGGAGACGCTGAAAGATGACGAAGATGCGCTCCGCATACTCCGGCGCAATCCCGATGCCGTTATCCTGGACGGTAAAGTGCCAGAACTGCCCCTCGCGCGTGGCGGCGAGAGCGACCTCTGGCGGCGCCTCGCCGTGATACTTGATCGCGTTGGCAATCAGGTTCTGGAAGAGCTGGCCGAGTTGCATCCGGTCGCCAGGTAGCGTGGGTAAGGGGCCGATCGTGACGGTGGCCGCGCTCTCGGTGATAGCGGCGTGCAAATCAGCGACAACACGCTCGGCCACGGCGGTGCAATTGACCGGCTCAACATGCAAGCCACGCGTGCCGACACGCGAATAGGTGAGCAGATCCTGAATGAGCTGCTGCATCCGCGTGGCCCCATCTACGGCGTAGCCAATGAATTCGTCGGCGTCGTCGTCGAGCCGGCCGCGATAGCGCCGAGCGAGCAGCTGGGTGTAACTGGCAACCATCCGCAGTGGTTCTTGCAGGTCGTGCGAGGCCACGTAGGCGAACTGCTCCAGTTCGGCATTCGACCGCGCCAGTTCAGTGGTCTGCCGCGCCAGCCGCGCCGCTGTGTCGCGCAGTTCTCGTTCCGCCTGCCGCCGGCGGCTGATGTCGCGAATGACGGCAGTGACGAGCAAGTCGGTGCCCATGTGCAACGGGCTGAGGCTGATCTCGACTGGAAACTCGCGACCATCTTTGCAGCGTCCCAGCAGTTCCAGCCCGACGCCCATCGGCCGGGTGGCTGGCCGCGCCATATAGCCGGTGCGGTGCGTCACATGCTGGTCGCGCAGCTGCTCGGGAATCAAGAGCTCGACTGGCTGACCCAGCAGTTCGTTACGGTTGTAGCCAAAGAGCAACTCGGTCATTCGGTTGACCAGCTGAATCGTGCCAGTGTGATCAACGATGACGATGCCATCGGGCGCCGCTTCCAGCAGCCCGCGAAACTGCGCTTCGGCAGCCTCCGCCTGCCGCAGCGACTGGCTGAGCGCCTCTTCCACCTGGCGGCGCTCGGCGACTTGCGTTTCGAGGCTGGCGACCGCCTGCGTGGCCTCCTGCCGTGCGGTCACATCAACGACGAGCAGGGCGATACCCACCGCGCGATCCGCGCTCGTCTCGGCTGGATAGCCGCTGACCAGCCAGCACTGCTCGCGCGCTGGCTGCGCCGGTAACCGCCCGCAGATGTTCTGGTCAAGCAGCGGCGCGCCGGTCTCCAGCACCTGGCGGCAGAGCGGCGTCAGCAGCGGTGCCAGTGTGGGCAGGAGTTCTTGCAGCGTGCGCCCGGTGTGCGCCGCAACCGGCGCGCCGCTGAGCGCGGCCAGCGTGGTGTTGAGCTGGACAAACCGCAAGTCCTGATCGAGCACGCCGAGACCGAATGAGGTGGTTGCCAGCAGGCTCTCGACGCTGCCGAGCGAAAGGCGCCGGTGACTTTCGCGGGCCGCATCGGTGCGGGTAGGATCGGCATTAGCTTCAGACGGCATCGTGGCGTTCTTCCTCATCCGGCTTCATTCACACAGTTGGCGCACTTGGCGCCGAGTTACGGCCATTGTAGCGGATTGCTACCTCTGCCTGGCTCAGGCGATCAGGCGGGCGATGACGAAGGCCGCTGTGGCCGCCAGGCCACCAATGAGCACCGTCTGGAACGCGCTACGCAGCGCCGGCGCGCCAGTGAAGCGCCCTTTTACATATCCGAAGGCAAACAACGCAAGCAGCGTCATGGCGATGGACCAGGCGAGCGCGCTGCCGGCCTGCGTGGTGAACATGTAGGGCGCGAGTGGAATCACCCCGCCCGCGATATAGGACACGGCGATCGTGAGCGCGCTCATCAGCGCCCGCCGAGGATCTGGCTCTTCCAGCCCCAGCTCGAAGCGCATCATGAAGGCCACCCAGGCCGGCGGGCGCGCCGCCAGCGCCTCGACCACCGGCGCGCTCTCGGCTGGAGTTAGCCCGTATTCCTGGAGGATAGCGGTGACTTCCGCTCGCTCCGCGTTGGGCTTTTCGCGCACTTCCTCTTCCTCGCGCCGGCGCTCGCTGGCGTAGTGTTCCGCGTCGCTGCGCGCGGCCAGGTAGCCACCGAGGCCCATCGCCAGCGAACCGGCCGCAATCTCCGCGAGACCAGCCGTGACGATGATCCGGCTGGATGCGACCGCCCCGGCCAGTCCCGCCGCCAGGGCGAAGGGCACCGTCAGGCCGTCCGACATGCCGATGACGACGTCACGCACGATCTCACCAGCCGTGAAGTGGCGCTCGACGTGCGGCATCGTCCGGTCCATCCAGTTGCTCCTTCCCTCGCGCTAGTGGGGCATCCGGGCGGCGTCCAGACCGCCGGGCTCCTCGAACCAGCGTATGCAACTATGGTCCCAGGCGCACGTTACTGCTGCTGTTGCACAAGGTTACGAACAGGTAAACGGCCCTCGGGTGGGGACATCGAACGATGACCGGAACTGTTTACGCACCGTTTACCCGGCGCAATGTGCGACGTAACCTGGCGCCCTTATCTTGACCTCAGTCAATGAATCGCCGCAGGTCCGGAGGCGGACCCAGAGCGGCGAGACAGAGAATAGGAGGTCATCCCATGAAGGCTCTCAGACCGTATCTCGACGTTATTTTAGCCATCGCGATCACGATCGGCTTCGTGCTCTTCCAGTGGGGCGCAGACGTCGCCTTAAACGAAGGCGTAGGACTCTTCCTCGTCGGCCTCGGCGTCGTCGTTGTCCTCGGGGCGATCGCGACTCTCGTCTACGACAAGCTGGTGACCAACCGGATTGACGAGCCGCAGACCGAAGTCCAGCAGCCGGCCATCTCGCGCTTGCTCTTCCACGACACCCGCTCCGCGCCGCTCTGGCTCGCCGTTCGTTTCTACCTCGGTTTCCAGTGGCTCGAAGCGGGCTGGCACAAGGCCACGGGGACGAGCAACTGGCTCAACAACGGCGGCAGCGCGTTGAAGGGCTACTGGACCAAGGCCGTCGCGGTCGATCCGAAGACTGGCGCTGGCGCGATTAGCTACGACTGGTATCGCAACTTCCTGCAATACATGCTCGACCACCAGTGGTACGTCTGGTTCTCCAAGGTGATTGTCGCGGGTGAACTCCTGGTCGGGATCGGCATCATCGTCGGTGGCCTCGTCGGCATCGCGGCCTTCTTCGGCGCCCTGATGAACATGAGCTTCATGCTCGCGGGCAGCGCCTCGACCAATCCGATGCTCTTCACCCTCGCGATTCTGGTGATGATGGCCTGGCAGGTCGCCGGATACTGGGGTGTGGACCGCTTCCTTCTCCCGATGCTCGGCGTCCCCTGGAAGCCCGGCCGGATGTTCCGGCGCACGCCACAGCAGCAATCCCCGGCGCCGGTCGCCTGACCTCCGCGCCGACGCCACCTTCCGGATATGCGCCCCGGCACCCCGCCGGGGCGCTTCCTTTTGTGCGGCAGACGGTGGCTGCTAGCCCTCCGCGTTCTTGACCGCCGGCGCCGCCTCTGTCCGCTGGCCGAGCGCCTGATCGAGGCGGGCGACCTGGGCGGGCAGGGTGTAGAGGTATTCCAACAGGTATTCGAGCAGGGAGACCAGGGCGGCGGCGGTCGCGCTGTCCGCTTGCTGCGTTTCGGCAAACTGCGCGCCGAGATTGCCGCCGGACTGGAGCGAGCGCGCGAGTGTGGCGAGCGGCAGTCCCAGCTCGGGCGAGCCGGCCAGCGTGGTGAAGCGCTCCGCAAGCGCCCCCGCCGCCTCCGGCGCCCGGTCGGTGACGATCGCCTCCAACGTTACACGACATAACGTCGTGGTCGCGCGCCAGACGCCAGCATTATAGACGTCGAGCGTATCGCGGTACGCCTTGCGGAGACTGTCGGGCAGCAGGTCGAGACCAGCGAGTGGT
>DASUBC010000683.1:0-2166 GCA_035763465.1 Thermomicrobiales bacterium | reverse complement strand
CGCGAAGGCCCGGCGGAAGAGTTCGCGCCCGCCGGTGTGCCCGCGCTCGCGGCGGCCGGCGCGCCCGCCCCCCTGGCACCCTCGTACCCTGGTCAGCCGGCTTTCGCCGGCGTGGGCGCTCCGCCACCGCCGCCGGTGAATATGCCGGCGCCTGCTGGCGGTCGCCGCGTGCCGCCGCAGTTGCCACATGGCGCGACTATCGGTCTGCTGCACACCACTGGCGCCTCGGTCGGCACGAACGTCATTCGCCTGCCGCGCTCGCGGCCCTTCCGGATTGGCCGGGCGAAAGAGAGCGAATTGCGCCTGTTCGACGCGCGCATCTCGCGCCAGCACGCGTTGATTGACTACGACCCGCGCCTGAATAGCTTCATCGTGACCGACCTGAGCAGCGGACTGGGGGTGTATGTCAATAGCTACCGCATTGACCGCCCCACCGTGCTACGGAATGGCGACCGGCTCGAAATCGGCAACCTGGGTATCGTCACCTTCTCATTCGAGTCGCAGCCCGACCCGCGTTACGCCGCCGCGCCCCTGGGGATGCCGGCCGGTTAGTGAATTCGCCCCACCGGCATGTTGACCCAGCTGCTCATCTCGTGCGGCGGCGTGACCGCTTCGGCCGGGCAGACATAGGCGGATGTCACCTGGCTGATGCTCGTGACGCCCAGCAGTCCCATTTCGCAAATGAGCTCGTCTTCGAGGATTTCCAACATCCGTACGATGCCGGCTGAACCAGCGGCAGCCAGCCCCCATCCCTGCAACCGGCCCAGGGCCACCACGTCGGCCCCGAGCGCGATGGCTTTCAGGATGTCGCTGCCCCGCTGCACGCCACCATCCACGATGATCCGCGCGCGACCATTCACCGCTTGCACGATTTCCGGCAGCACCTCCATGCTCCCCTGGCCGTGGTCAATTTGCCGACCGCCGTGGTTCGACACCCAGATATAGTCCACCCCATGCTCGACCGCGAGCAGCGCGTCCTCCGGCGTTTGCACACCTTTGAGCATGAACGGTAGCCCGGCCAGCTCCCTGATCCAGTCCATCGTCTCCCAGGTCAGGGACGCGAGGTAGTTCCGATCAGGTGGCACGCGCTGGCTGGGCGGATGGTACCGCGACACCAGTGGCCGTTCGCGCCGGCTGTAATGGGCGACGTCCACCGTCAGCGCAAGCGCCGCGTAACCCGCTTGCTTGACGCGGCCGATGATATCCGCCGTCCATTGCCTGTCGCCGTGGACGTAGAGCTGGAAGATTTTCGGCGTCGGCGTGGCGGCGGCCGTCTCCTCCAGCGCCGGCTGCGTGACCGAACTAACCGCGTGGAGGATGCCAAACTCCGTCGCGGCGGCCGTCGAGGCCACTGCGCCCGCCGGGTCAAAGACTTGCAGCGAGCCAATCGGCGCCAGAATAGCGGGAATTCGCAATTGCTGCCCTAAAAACGTCGTACTGGTATCAATACGTGAGACATCCACCAGAATACGCGGCCGGAACGCGATCCGGTCGAAGGCCAGTCGGTTCCGCCGCAGCGTCGTTTCAGACGCTGACCCACCCACGAGATAATCCCAGGCGCCCTGGTTCAGACGGCGGCGGGCCGCCTGAATGAGTTCCTCATTGCTTACATATTCGAGACGCACCGATCGGCCTCCTCTGTTCCCAGCGGCTCACCACCATTCTTCCGCGCCCATCAGCCTGTGCGACCTGACGCGGCGCATTGTAGCACCTTGCTTGGCGTGCGCGGGTGGGCTGCCCTCACCCGGCCAGCGCCGCCGCCAGCGCGGCGACCGAGACCGGTGGCTCCGGCGCGTGCTGCTCCGCCAGGCGCGCCAACGCCGCGCGGTCTTTGAAACCGCTGCCGGTCAGCACACAGACGATCCGCTCATCAGGCGCGACGCGCCCGGCGGCGACATCAGCGATGAGGCCCGCGACCGACAGCGCGCCCGCCGGCTCGACCAGTAGCCCTTCTTCCGTCGCCAGCCGCGCCTGCGCGGCATAGACGGCGGCGTCCTCAACCGCGCACGCCGTGCCATTTGTCCGCGCGATGGCGACCAGCAGCGCCGAGCCATCGGGCGGGGCCGCGAGTTGCACGCCGGATATTTCCGTCGTCACCGCTTCCACCGGGACAAGCGGCGTGCCTTGCTCCCAGGCGCGGACGATCGGCGCGCAGCCCGCCGCCTG
>DASUBC010000682.1:0-3559 GCA_035763465.1 Thermomicrobiales bacterium | reverse complement strand
CCTTGCAGGAAGACGACCGCCAGAATGATGACGGTCACCGCGATGAAGGCCATCAGCAGCGCATACTCGACCAGCCCCTGGCCCGCGAACGCATCCTCAGGCACGAACAGGCCGTAGAGCGCCTCGGCAAACGGCGCCATGACCCCACCCTCCCGGTATCGCTGCACCAAAAAGCCAACAACCAGCCAACGCTATGCGCCGGCCGGTTGCACCACTGGCTCGGCGCGGACCAAGGTGCCCAGGTACAGTCCGCGTGTCGGCGCCGCCAGGTTCTCGCGTTCTCCTGCGTGTAGCATAGCGAGCCACCTGGCGGCTGCCTATAGCCCAATCGGGCCACCAATGGTCCCGAATCTCACCTGACTTATGGTCCGGCTGGCGCTGTCGCGCTCGCCTGGCCCGCCCGCTCGGCGTTGAGCGCCAGCAGCCGCGCGAGCAGGTCGTCGCTCAGGTCGGGCGGCCAGCCGTAGGCGTCAAGGCAAGGTTATTCTGATCATGCCGAACCGGACACTGGGCATGCCCAGTGTCCGGCCGGAGAATCACCAGGATTCCGGAAGCGTCAGGGCGCGACTTGCACCTGGGCAAAGCCGCCCGGGAACGGCACGCCAAAAATAGCGATAAACGGATTACTCTGATAATTGTAGTGGCCATAGGTCGCGGGCACAGTGATGGTCACGGGCAAGCCGCCCAGCCCGGTCAGGGTCACGCCGGAGATGACGAGCATCCCATTGGAAACGGTCCAGGTCACATCGCCTGCATCGCGCGCGGCTCCCTCGCCGTGGCCGCAATCGGAGCCGCGGTAGTCGCCCCCGCCGTTCGCATTCAATTCAATCCACAGCCAGACCCCCCCGCCATTGGGACCGGCGAGGTTGGCGGAAATCTCGACCTGGTAGACAGCGCCCGGCCCGTAGTCCGCAGCCGCCGGGCCGGCTGCCACCAGGGACAGGATCAGCGCCCCAATGGCGAGTAATAGTGCCACGAAGCGCCGGGGCCGGTGGGCGAGCGCGTGGGGCAGCATCCTCATCATACGCCTTCCTTTCTCGTACCTACGCTCGTTGTTGCGCCAGCAACCCTACTATGCGCGCCGGACAGGCTAAACACTAGCCGCATAAATACTCACGGCAGTCTCAGGGAAAATACCCACGGCGGTCTCCGTTTGCCGGCGGCGGCTAGCGCCCTGGCGACCTGCGCTGGCGCGCACTGGTAGGAGCGGCTGGTGATGCGAGATTCGGTCAGCCAGCGGGGGACTACTGAGACGGCTCGTCTCGCATACCGGCCCGTTCAGTATTGAGCGCCAGCAGCCGCGCCAGCAGGTCGTCGTCGCTCAGGTGGGGCGGCCAGCCGTAGGCAGCCAGGACCGCGCGGTCGAGCGCCGCGTGGGCGTTCGCCAGCCAGGTCGGGCGCGCGTTGTAGAGGTTGGTGAGCGTGCGCTGCTTCAACTCAGTCGCCGTCGCGCCTGCCGGATTGAGCCAGCCGTCGCGCAACTCGACCAGCCGCCGCGCCGCTGCCGCGATGGCCGCCACGCACGGGTCGCCCGCCGGCTCCTGGCCTGGCGGCCACGGGAAGGGGAACGTCTCGAACGTCGTCGTGGGCGTATAGCGCGGGTCGTTGCCCACGCCAAGCCACGTCCCCAACCGCAGCGACCAAAGTTCGTGCGCGCGCGAGTGCAGCACGCCGAAGAAGTAGTCGTCGTCGCGGGCAAAGACGATCGTGTTGTCATTGCATAGAACGTCTGGGTCAACCCAAACGAAGATTCGGTGCTTGGCATATCGTGGTGTGACAACATAGCGGTGTAGCCCTTTGAGCGCGAGGCGCATTCCAGTTCGCGGCTCTGCGTATATCCACCAGCGTTCTCGATATATTGCACGGTTGTTCTTAATGCGCTCAGGATAGACATTTTGGCGCACATACTCAAATGGCGATTCGTAGAGCGCCGCTTCTTCGAGCGTCATTGTTGGCCCAAAGTCAATAGTCCAGTACCCACGGCTCTTTCGAACAATATCCGCAGCGTTCATCACACGCTTCACCACGTCGCTGTTTGGCCTTCCATTCGGATTGGTTGGTGCGTTTAACATTACTTCCGCGTCTGCTGGTGAAATATCGAAACTACCTTTGGGCGATGGGCCTTGGAATGAAATACCTTGATTTTCGGCAAGGAGGCGTGCTTGAGTAGTATCGGTCTTGGCAGAGAGGTCAGCGTTGATTACGCTTGTGTCCACGCCGTTTAGATTGCGGTTTTGTTCGGAGCCATCATCAAAGCCCACGAGCGAAATACGCACCGCCGCGCCTTCCAGAATCCACGGCTCGTCCGACCAGGCCATGAAGATGTCGCCGCTCTCCTTGATGCGGTCCAGCACACGGCGGCTTGCGCCATCCCTAATGCTGTTGGTCGCGATCAAACCAGCGCGTCGCGCATGTGTCATTGCAATCATTTCTCGCGCCTTCTCAAAGAAGTAGCAAACGAGGTCAGACGCGCCAGGAACCCGATTACCGAAGATGCGGAATAGATCATAGGTGTATTCATCGCCAAGCTCGCGACGAAGTTTTTGCCCGCCCAGGAACGGCGGGTTGCCGATGATATAGTCAGCCGCAGGCCAGGTCGCCTCCTTCGGCTGCGCCGGGTCGCTCCGGTCGAGCAGCGCATCTTGCAGGCGGATGGTGTCGAGCGGCTGCAAGACCGGGTCGCGCCGGGGCTGGAAGCCGTTCGCCGTCATCCATTGCAGGTACGCAATCCAGACCGCCACCTGCGCCAGTTCGTGCGCGTAGGCGTTCACCTCCAGCCCCGCGAGCTGGCGCGGCGACACCTCGGGCAGCATCGCCGGCAGTCCGGCCAGCGTGCCGTAGGTGACGACCTCCTTCTCCAGGTCGAGCAGCGCCCCCAGCGCCACCGTCAGGAAATTGCCCGACCCGCACGCCGGGTCCAGAATCCGCACCGCCGCTAGTCGCTCCTTGAAGCCCAGCAGCGCGGCGCGCAACTCGTCCTGCCGGTTGCGGCGGATGCGCGGCGTCGCGGCGTCCTCGGCGGCGGCGCGCAGGGCGTCCACGCTCGCCTGGACCGCCGCCCACTCGCGCCGCAACGGGGCCAGCACCACCGGCTCGACGATGCGCTCGATGTCGGCCCGGCCCGTGTAATGTGCGCCGAGTTGCGAGCGTTTGTCCGGGTCGAGCGAGCGTTCGAACAGCGTGCCGATAATCGCCGTGTCCACGCTGCCCCAGTCGAGCGCCGCCGCGCCCGCCAGCGTCGCCAGTTCGGCGGCGGTTAACACCACCGGGGCGACCTCCGCGAACAGCCCACCGTTGAAGCGGTCAATCGGCTTCAGGTTGAAGAACCCGCCATCGCGCATCGCCGTGAAGAGCGCGGTCAGGCCGGGCAGAAATTGCGTGGGGAATTGCACCCCGAAGCGCACCAGATCGCCGAACGTGTCGCGCGGCAAGAGACCGACATCCTCGGCAAAGAGACAGAACAGCAGTTGCGTCAGGAAGTGCGCCGCGTCGTGCGCCGGCGTCCCGCGCGCCCGCAGCCCATCGGCCAGCGTGGCGAAGCGGCGGGCGGCTTCCTCCG
>DASUBC010000681.1:0-4280 GCA_035763465.1 Thermomicrobiales bacterium | reverse complement strand
CGACTTCGCCTGCCCAGGCACGACGATGGTGGCGCGCACGCTGCCATTTCGGCAGTGCAATATGCACAAGCGCAACAGCCAGCATTAGGCGCGATCACCGTAGACGCACTGCCTCCAGCTGCCTAAGATGAACACAGGACTGGATGATCCAGCATAGCACGGACCTCCGCAGGCGTCGTATATTAGGCCGGGAAAGATGATGGCGGAACCGGCGCGTGGTGGGCTGACAGTAGTCTATGTCGTTGAGCGCCACAGGAATGATCGGGCAGGTGGGGTGCGCGAGGTGGCGGCGTGAGCGTTGCGCTCGGCTTCAGGCGCCGGGCACGCTGGACCCGCTAGCCAGATGCAACGATGATCGCCGTGCTTGCGGCCGGGCTGGCGGGATGTGGCGACGACCGAACCGCCGACACATTCGTCATTGTCTGCCCCGACGATCCGGCGTTGCGCGAGCGAAAAGGCGCCCTTTTCGCCGTCGCCGACAGCCTTGAACGCCGTGCCGGCGCGGCGGCGCTGGCAGGGCTGGTTGAAGCGTATTACGCCCCGGCCAGTCCCGCGCGAATCGAGCCGGCACTTGGCTGGGCTGTCCAGATGGCGAATTTGCGCGTGCTGGACCTCGCGGTCCATGATTCTGCCACGCGCGAGATACAGACGGCGCTTTCGTGCCTAGTCGTCACCGAAGACCGCGCCTACTTCGCCCATGTGGGAGATGGCCGGATTTACCTGGCGCGTGACGGCGCCCTGCGCCAGCTGACCACTGACCATGTCGAGGCGGCGGAACAGAGGTGGCCGCGCCCGGCCAGGCCCGAGGGCGCCGACCACCCCCGGCGTACTCTGCTCACCCGCACGCTTGGCACAACGGTACGTCTTCGGCCCGATTTTGCCCGCCAGTCCATCAACTCTGGCGACATCTTCCTCCTATGCAGCCGTGGCGTCTGGTCGGCGTTGACCGATGGTGAACTCCTGCTGGCGGTGAGTACACTGGCGTCTCCGGCCGCGACCTGCCAGCGGATGTTTGGACTGCTGGGTCGTCAGCCGCAGCCTGATAGGGCGACGGCGGTGGTGCTGCGCGTAGAGGGCGGCCAGGCCAACCTGACGCCAGAATGCCCTGCCAACGCCTGGCGGCGCTCGCCGCTTGCCACGACTGCGTCGAGATAGGCCGGCATCCTCATGGCGCTGCAAACCGTACCCGGTATGTTACCCTGTGACGCAATCGTACTGCTGGTTGCAGGTTGACAGGTTGCAAGTTCCTTCGGCAGGCGTATGCGCCCGTCTGAACGTTCCTGTAACTTGCCAACCTACAACCAGCAACTCGTGACACGCGTGGAGGGGGCGGTGAGCGGGACGGAGCTGATGGAAGGGGTGCTGCGCGCGGCTCGCGCGGCCCAGCTCGCGGCGGTGCGCCTGCAATATAGCGCCGTCACTGGCGCGTTGAAGGACATCTTGCTGCCGGTGACGCGCCTGCGCGATGCGCTGGCGATCGGCGTCTGGTTCGACGGCTCGTCGGTTGAGGGCGCGGCGCGTGAAGCGGAAATGGACCTGCTGTTGCGGCCGGATCCCACGACATTCGCGGTACTGCCACTGCCTGGCGGCACGACCGACGCCCGGCTGCTCTGTGACCTGACCACCGTCGCGGGCGAGCCATTCGCGGCCGATTCGCGCGCGGTACTGCGCCGGGCGCTGGCCGCTGCGGCTGACTTCGGGCTGGCGGTGCGCGCGAGCGCCGAGCTGGAGTTTTATCTGCTGCGCGACGACGAGCGGCAGACGCCGCTGGACCGGGCGGGGTACTTCGATGTCGCGGCCAGCGCCGCCGCCGCGCTCTGCCGCGATACGGTCGCGATCCTCGGTCAGGCCGGTTACCGGCCGCGCTCGGCGCATCACGAGACCGGCGCCGGCCAGTATGAACTCGCCTTTGGACTTGACGAGCCATTGCGCCTCGCCGACGGCATCTGCACGGCCATCACGGTGATCCATGCGCTGGCCGAACAACGGGGGCTGGTCGCCAGCTTCCGGCCTCGCCCGTTACGCGACCAGAGCGGGTCGGGGCTGCATCTCGGCCTGGCGCTGGCGGACCAGGCGACCGGCCAGCCGGCCCTCTTCGATGCCGGTGCTAGCGGCACGCTATCGCTTGTGGGCGAGCAGTTCGTGGCGGGAATACTGACCCAGGCGCGGCCCCTCTGTGCGGTGCTGGCGCCCTCGCCCGACTCGTATCGGCGGCTGCATGAAGGCGCCGAAGCGCCGGCCCGCGCCGACTGGGCGCGGGTCAGTCATGGCGCGTTCGTCCGCGTGCCCCACAGCGCCGGCCAGCACACGCCAATCATCGAGGCGCGCGCGGCCGACCCCACCTGCAACCCCTATCTGGCGCTGGCCGCGCTCCTGGCGAGCGGCCTCGACGGCGTTCGCTCCGGCGCGGCGCTGCCGCCACCCGCCGACCACCTGCCCGGCCAGCCGCCGGCTGTGAACGTGCTGGCCGGCCCGCTGCCGGTCACGCTAGGTGAGGCGCTGGAAGAATTGACCTGGAGTCCCGTTGTGCGCGCTGCCCTGGGCCAGCCGGTGTACGAGCGCTTCATCGCGGAAAAAGAGCGTGAGTGGGCTGCCGAACGCCGCCGGCTCGCCACGCGGGAATAGCGACCCACGGACGAGTTGGCAGTCAGCAGTCGTCGGTCGTCAGAGGGTTCAGACCAGCGCTATGCTGTCCTGTGGGCACGGGGCGAGCCTTGACCACTGACGACCGACGGCGCTGCGCTGGTACTCACCCACCTCCGCTGGCGCTCCTGCCCAGCAGCCGGCGCGATGGGCGTCGCCGCACGAATCGCTCCGCACCGCCGTTGTGCAATTCGCATAAAACCTAATGTCAACATTAGGCGGCCAGGCCATAGACGCGCGTCCCGCCGCTGCCTACGCTAGTAAAGGGATTTTACTGAGCGGAGGAGAGACGCGGCGATGGACAAGATAAATGCCGGTGACACCGCCTGGGTGCTGATGTCAGCGGCGCTGGTGATGCTGATGACGCCCGCGCTGGGCTTCTTCTATGGCGGGCTGGTCCGCCGGAAGAACGTGCTGGCGACGATCATGCACAGCTTCTTCATGCTGGCGCTGATCAGTGTGCAGTGGGTGCTGTGGGGCTATTCGCTGTCGTTTGGTCCCGACCACGGTGGGCTGATCGGCGGCCTGAACTGGCTGGGGTTGCACGGTGTCGGCGGCGCGCCCAACCCCGACTACGCGCCGACCGTGCCGCACTCGGCCTTCATGATCTTTCAGGGCATGTTCGCGGTGATCACGCCCGCGCTGATTACAGGGTCGTTCGCCGAGCGCAAGCGCTTCAAAGCGTTCGTCATCTTCTCGCTGGCCTGGGCGACCTTCGTCTACGCGCCGATCGCGCACTGGGTCTGGGGTACGGGCGGTTGGCTGCGGCAACTGGGCGCGCTCGATTTCGCGGGCGGCACGGTCGTGCATATTTCCTCCGGCGTGTCGGCGCTTGTCGCGGCGACGGTGCTCGGCAAGCGGGTCGGCTTCGGCAAGGAGCCGATGGACCCGCACGACCTGACGATGACGGTGCTGGGTGCGGCGCTGCTCTGGTTCGGCTGGTTCGGCTTCAACGCCGGCAGTGCGCTCGGCGCGAACGCGCTCGCGGCCAACGCCTTCGTCGTCACCAACGTCTCGGCCGGCATGGCCGCGCTGACCTGGATGACCGTTAGCTGGCTGCGCCACGGCCAGCCGAGTGTCCTGGGCGCCGCGGCCGGCGCGGTGGCTGGGCTGGTCGCGATTACGCCGGCAGCCGGGTTCGTGGACCCCAGCGCGGCGATCGCGATCGGCTTCGGCGCGGGGATCATCTGCTTCTTTGCGGTCGAACTCTTGAAGAAGCGGGTGGACGACGCGCTCGACGTCTTCGCGGTCCACGGTGTCGGCGGCATCTGGGGCGCGCTGGCGACCGGCATCTTCGCGCAAAAGGCGGTCAACGACGCCGGGAATAACGGGCTGCTCTACGGCAATCCGCATCAACTGCTGGTGCAGGCGATCGCAGTGGTGGCGTCGGCGAGTTTCGCGGCGGTGCTGACAGTCATCATCCTGAAGGCGATTGACCTGGTGATTGGCCTACGTGTGCCGGAACAGGACGAAGTGCTCGGCCTCGACACGACGCAGCACGGCGAAATCGCCTATCAACTCTGACGGTTACGTGAGGTTCGGAATCGTACACACAGGAGGGCACAGTTATGCTGGTAGTCGCATTCGTCTGCTTCTTCATCCTGGTGCTGGCCTGGTTCTTCGCGGCCGGTGAGACC
>DASUBC010000680.1:0-5729 GCA_035763465.1 Thermomicrobiales bacterium | reverse complement strand
CGGGCAGTCGGGCAGTGCGTTGGATTGGCACTGCGCCAGAAGATCGGCACGGTGCTGAAGTAAACCCACTGCCCGACTGCCCGACTGCCCGTCTGCCCGACTTCGCCTTCGGCCTCTTGCTGACTCTCAGCATCCTCGGCTCGCCGCTCGGCTGGCTGTACTATACGCCGGTGCTCATTCCGGCCGTGCTGCCGCTGGCGGCGCGCTGGCCGGCGCTCGCCGCCGTGCCGCGCCGGCTCTTTGTCGCCGCCAGCGTGCTGCTCTGGACACCCTATCTCGTGGTGCTCCTCGCGCCAGACGCGCTCTGGGCGCAACTGACGCTGCGCTCGCTGCCGCTGTATGGGCTGGCGCTGCTGGCGGCGGCGCAGTATGGCAGTATGGTCCAAGGTCGAAGGTCAGAAGGTCGAAGGTCGAAAGTCTCTGCTGACGAGGCAGTGGCTTGCCGTGAACCGGTGTTGGTAGACCGCCCGCAGCCTTGACCACAAAGACTTTCGACCTTTGACCTTCGACCTTCGGCCCTCGTAGGAGGCTCCATGTCTGCGCCCGCTACGCTGACGACAGCCCGGCTCACCGGCACACGGCGAAGTATGGCCGGCGAGGCCGACCTGCGGCTGCTGCACGCCGACCCGCGCGTCATGGCGACGCTCGCCGCCGACGGTCGGCCGCTGCCGCCGGCGCTGACTCACCGGAGCCTGGCCGACGGCGTCGCCCACTGGGAACGGTATGGCTTCGGCGCCTGGCACTTCCACGACCGCGCCAGCGGCGACTTCGCCGGCTACTGCGGCCTGCGCCACGTCACCATTGACGGCCAGGACGAGATTGAACTGCTCTACGCTGTCCGCGCCGACCGCTGGCGTACCGGCGTGGCGAGCGAGATGGCCGCCGCCGTCCTCGCCGTCGCGTTCACCGACCTCGCTCTGGACGATGTCGTCGCCTTCACCCTGCCCACCAACCGCGCCTCCCGCCGGGTCATGGAGAAGGCCGGATTTCAGTACGAGCGCGACATCGTCCACGCCGGCCTGCCCCACGTTCTCTACCGGCTGACTGCCGCGCGGTGGCGGGCAGGCAGGGCGGCGGACCTGGCGTCATCCTGAGCAAAGCGGCACGGTACTGCTGCCAGCGCAGTTCGCGAATTCGGTGGCACGTCCCTGCGGCCTGGCTCGCTGGCTAGCGGGCGAGCGGCGCGAGCTGGATTTGCCTGGCCAGGCCATGGGCGGTGGGGAGGTCGCGCTCGTTCTCCACGAACACGCGACCGACGACCAGCACCGCGTTGTTCGGCGAGGGGATCTGCTTCATGCCGCTCGGTAGCTGTCCTTGCCAGTGTGGACCGGTGATGAGGTAGTCGCCCGCTTTCGTGCCGGTAGTGCGTTTGCCGACGTAGGCGAAATTGATGTTTTTTGCCGGATCGGTGAACTGCACGCTGTAGTAGCGGCCGGCCATATCCGGCACATGCAGGACCTGTGGCCCTTTCCTGAGATCGAGCCAGCCCATGACATAGAGGGTGTCGCGGTTCACGCCGGTTACTGCCAATTTTGAGCCCGAGTAGGACGCGTGCAGCGGGTCGGTAAACAGTGCTTGCGGCTCCGTGTAGAGCGTATTGACCGGGATGGGACCGCCGCCGAATCCCTTCACAAGGATGGCCCGCTTATACGCGGACAGCATGAGGCGCGGCCAGAGGTAAGTGAATAGGAGCCACATCGCTACGCAGATCACACCGAAGATGAGTAGATGTTCGTACTTCATAGACATCACTTTGCTCTAACGACCGGCGGCACGGTGTAGGTGCGGTCGAGAATTGTCGCGCCGGGAATATACACGCGCAGCCAAAGGATGAAGTTGCCCGGGGGCGAAGGGAGCCAGTTGGCCTCATGCTCGGCCGGAGCAGTGTGTTGGATGTAAATGTCGGTGGAGCCGTCGGCATTCGGAACGAGGCCGGACCGATCACTGACGCTGTAGCGATTGAGCGGATTCGGCACGAAGTGATTCCTCGCATCGCCCATCGTGAGCGACCAGAATGCGTCGTTCGGCGGAAGCTGTCCCGCCGGAAAGTGCAAGCGATAGTCCTGCTCCCCGTCGAGCGCTTGGCCCGCGCCATCCGAGTTCGTGTACCAATACATCGCCTCCTCCGGCACGTTGATCGGACCGAGAAATGTCCACGAGTGTGCGGCTCGCAGGAACATGCCGTTGCCGGGCTCGCCGCATCCATACATGGTGACCCAGCCGTTGATCTTCGTGCCTTTGATTCTTCCGTACACTTGGGCTGTGACGAACGCCAGCCCGACGCCGATGAGGATGCCTTGTATCACGTCGCTCTGTATCGTTCTCGTGCTCAAATCGGTAAAGAAGAGCAACCGGACGATGAAGTAGGCGCACACCACGCCGACGATTGCCATGAGGTACGTGTAGAATCTGCTCACATTACCCCTATATCTTCTTTTTGGCGGCGCGCTGCTGGTGATGGGCTTCGACATCGGCGCGAACGCGAAGCGATAGTCCTGTCCCACCTGCCGCGTGAGAAGAGCGCCAGCGCGCACCGTCGCGAGCAACTGCTCCGGGTCAAGTCCAGATACGCCGCTGCCTGATGCAGATTAAGAGAGCCTTGTGGCGTGATCGCCAGTCTAGACTTATGGTTCCTGACATCAGCAGAAATGTACCAGCTAGCGGGTATCTACAGTGGTAGCACAGTGCCACCACCCCGTCAACAGCAATGCCGTGCGGAAATAACGGCTGACGCAGCCAGCCATTCGTCCCGCTGGCGTGGTACCCACATCCCCCCCAACTGACATTGGGCAATCGGCGCTTCCTGGCTATAGCCCCGCCACATAGCGGTCGCTATGCTGGTGGTGTGAGCCAGGGGACAGTCTGGCTCCGGCAGCGGAAGCATTGACGCCTGTCCTATACGTTGGACGCCAGGAGGACGGGCCGAGCTGGTGGCGTAACCGGCCGCTGCGCGTGGTTCCCGTTTGCGGGACGGCGCGCGGTGGCCGGTTTGTTTGTCGAAAGCGGGGTAATGGGCAGGGTGCGCTGAAAACTGAGCGGAGCGGTCGTGGGACGTCGCATCGGCAGGGGAGGCGCCGATGGCGGGCGGCCACGGTCGGGCCGCGCGCTTGCACGGCTGGAGGTAGCGACGTGAACCATCCCCTGGACCTGTACAGCAACTACAACTATGCCCTGATTCTGCTCGCCCTGTTCGTCGGTTCCTGCGCGTCGTTCTGCGCGCTCGAACTGGTCGCCTACATTACCAGCCAGCGCGGCGCGGCCCGCCGGGCCTGGCTGCTCGGCGGCGCCAGTGTCTTTGGCCTCGGCGTCTGGGCGACCCACTTCATCGGGATGCTGGCGTTCAGCCTGACGACGCCGGTCGGCTACTACCTGCCGATTGTGGTCGTCTCGATGGCGCCGGCCATCGCGGCGGCGGCGCTCGCGCTGGCGCTGACGACCAGTGGGCCGCTGACGGCGGGGCGGCTGTGGGGCGGCGCCGTGCTGATGGGCGCGGGGATTGGCGCGATGCACTACAGCGGCATGTTCGCCATGCGGATGGCGGCGGTGACATACTACGACCTGGCCTACCTGCTCGGTTCGGTCGTCTTCGCGGTCGCGGCGTCGCTCCTCTCGCTCTATATGGCGTTCAGCCTCCGTGACGAGGAAGCCGACAGCGCCAATCGCGCCATCGCGGGCCTGGTGATGGGCACGGCAATCGCCGGGCTGCATTTCACCGCGATGTTCTTCGCCTCGCATTTCGCGCCCGCGACGGCCACCGGCCGCCTGCTGACGACGCCCTGGACCAACGCGGCCCCGAGCGGCGCCTGGGTGGTGCAGATTCCGCCGGCCGTGGCGGTGCTCATCGCGATCCTGCTGCTCGGCGGCGTGGCGTATGTGCTCGGGCGGATGCGTGCTGCACAGGCGGTCGCGCGGCGGCTGGCCGCGACGAGCGGCGCCGACTGAGCGAGCCAGCCAATAGGCGCAGGCAGGCAGGCGCTCCCGGCGGCCACCCCGATACGCCTGCGCCGGCCTCAGCACCGGCGCGGGGCAGAGTCAGCCGCGCGCCGATGGCTGCTCGACCACCGCGACAAGTTCCTCCAGCAGGCGATGCAGGTGGGCCATACTGTCGGAACCGAGGCGCCGTGCCCACTCGGCTTCGAGGCGCTCCAGGCTCGCCCGCGCTACCCGCGCCAGCGCCCGCCCGCGCGTGGTGAGCCGGACAAGTTTGGCCCGGCCGTCCGCCGGGTCGAGTACGCGCTCGACGTAGCCGCGCGCCTCCAGGTAATCAACGAGATAGCCCATAGACTGCTTGGTCATCTGCGCGCGCTCGGCCAACTCGGTGATATGGGAACCCTCCGGCCGGAGATGCTGAAAAGGTGTGAAGTGCGCGGGGCGCAGGTCGGTGTAGCCGGCCGCGACCACATCCTCGTACACCCGCGTGACCGTGGCCTGGAAAGGGATGCGGAGCAGCGCGCCGATGAGGCGAGGCTGCGCCAGCTCGTGCAACGTCTCCATACGCCCCTTGACAATTCGACAGATAATCTTACTATATAGACAGACAATCTGACTAGAGAGTATAGCGCCTGGCGGCACCAGGTGAAAGGAGCGGGGGCGATGAGCGAGGGACAGCACGGCGCGCCGTATGCCCGGCGACGTGAGGAGGGTGAGGCGGTCTGGTTCTTGGGCACCCTGATGCAGGTCAAGGCGGCTGCTGCCGAGACCGGCGGGGCCTTCGGCCTGATCGAGCAGGTCTTACCGCCGGGATTCGCCCCACCGCCACACATCCATCACGCCGAGGACGAGGCTTTCTACCTGTTGGAAGGGGCGGCGGACTTCTTCTGCGGCGACCAGACCTGGCGTGCCGGGCCAGGCGCCTTTATGTACTTTCCCCGCGGCATTGTGCACGGGTTCCGGATCGCGGACGCCGCGCCGGCGCGTCTCTTGCAGTGGACCACGCCCGCGGGCCTGGAGCGGATGTTCGTGGAGGCCGGTGAGCCAGCGCCCTCCCTGACGCTGCCCCCACCGGGGCCGCCAGCGGTGGAGAAGGTGCTGGCGCTGGCGCCAACCTATCGCTTCGTATTCGCGGGACCACCGCCGAACGAGGGCTGAGGGCTGCCTACGGAATCCATCCCTTCTGCTGCACCAGCTGGTTGCCGAGCAGACCGAGCAGGACATCAAAGGGCGGGTCGTTTTCCGGGTGATATTCGTAGCGGGCGCGCTCGAAGTACTGCACCGTATAGGGCTTGCCGTCGGTCGGGCTGATTTCGGTGAACGCCTCGGTGATGGGCAGGCCGCTGACGAAGAGGCCGCCGTGACTCAGCCAGTAGTCGCGGAAGGCGCCGTCGAGGTTGGGCCCGGTCTGCGAGAAGTAACTCGCGCCCGGCCGCTGGGGCGCGGGCGGGTCAATCGCGTGGAAGTCACGGCCCAGCAGGCCGAGCAGCACTTCGTAGGGGGTGCCGGCATATTCGGGGTGCAGTTCAAAGCGGGCGCGCTCGAAATATTGCACCGTGTAACTCTGGCCGTCGTAGGGACTGACCTCCTGGAACTCGCGCGTGCGCGGCAGGCCGAATTGCGCCAGCCCGCCGTATTCCTGCCAGTAGCGCAGGAACGCGCCCTGCACCACCTGCCCGGTTTCGGGGAAGTAGTGCTGCGTGGCGGTGTTCGCGACCGGCGGGACGCGCGTGGCCGGGGTGTCGAGGCGGTGGATGGCGTTCCAGGCGCCGCCGTCCTCCTGCCCCAGCCGCCAGGCG
>DASUBC010000679.1:0-9890 GCA_035763465.1 Thermomicrobiales bacterium | reverse complement strand
AACGCCTGATGAGGCCGCTGGGAAGACTGATTTCGACCTGATTCTCTTCACCGTCAAGGCGTACGATACCGAGACAGCCGCCGCCGCGCTCAAGCCGGTGGTCGGCAAGAACACGGCTGTGCTGACCTTGCAGAACGGTGTAGATGCGGTGGACCAACTTGCGGCGGCGGTTGGGAGCGATCATGTGCTGGCCGGCACGACGCGCATCTCGACGACGCTCGGCGAGCCAGGCGTGATCGTGCAAAACACACCATTCAGCAAATTGGAGATGGGCGAGCTCTCGGGTGGCGTCACGCCCCGCATCGAAGCCATCGCGGATGCGTTTCGCGCGGGCGGTATCGAAGTGCTGGTCAGCGATAACCCGCTGCGCGAAGTCTGGAACAAGTTCATCATGATCGCCCCGCACGCGACGATCACCAGCGCGTGCGGCCAGCCAGTCGGGCCGATCCGCGAGACACCGGAGGGCGCGGCGCTCTATCGCCAGCTGATCGCAGAAGTCGTCGCGGTGGAGCGTGCGACCGCCGGGCGCCTGCCCGCCGACGCCGCCGACCGCACCTACGACTTCATCATGAACCTGCCGCCCGGCGCGAAAACGTCCATGCAATTCGACTTCGAGCGCCACAAGCGCGTCGAACTGGAACAGCTCACCGGCTCGGTCGTGCGCCGGGGCCAGGCGCTCAGCGTGCCGACCCCCGGCTTCACCACGCTCTACGCGGTTCTGAAGGTGCGGGCGAATAGTGAGACGGTAGACGGTAGACGATAGACGGTAGTGGTGGCGCGGTGCTGGAAGATGCCATTGGCTCCCGATTAGCAGCGTAGTCCCTGACATCTGACATCTGCGAATGGAGTGAGCATCATGCCAAAGACGAACACGGCGCTGGCAAAGATGAAGGCGGGCAAGCCGGCCTTCGGGTATGCGGTTGGGTCGGGGTCGCCCATCGTGACGGAGATACTGGCGCATTGCGGGATTGACTTTCTGCTGCTCGATAATCAACACGGCTCGTTCGGGACCGACGGCACGATTCTGTGCCTCATGGCAGCGGCGGCGGGCACGGCCACGCCGATGATCCGGCCGGCGCGTAACGACTACACCATGATCGGCCGGGTGCTGGACGAAGGCGCGCTGGGCATCGTCGTGCCGATGGTTGAGAACGCCGCCGACGCGCGAGCCGCCGCCGACGCCTGCCGCTTCCCACCGCGCGGCCGGCGCTCGTGGGGCTACGGGCGCGCGGCGAGTTATGGCGACGACTACACCGGCTGGATCGGCGATGAACTCTTCGTCGCGGTGCAAATCGAGAGCGCGGAGGCCGCTGGCCGAGCGGAGGAGATTCTGGCGACGCCGGGCATTGACGGCTGCTGGATCGGTCCGGCCGACCTCGCGCTGTCGCTGGGAATTCACCCGAGCAAGGCGCGCGGTGACGAGCGGCACGAGCAGGCGCTGCAACAGGTGCTCACCGCCTGCCGCAACACCGGTAAAATCCCCGGCCTGGCCTGCCAGAGTGCCGAAGAGGCTGCGCGCCGCGCCGCGCAAGGCTTCCAGTTTCTCACCGCCGGTGGCGATGGCGGCTTCTTGCGTCAGGGCGCGCTTGCAGGCTTGAAGCAGCTGGGACTGGCGTAGTCGGGCAGTCGGGCAGTGGGTTTGGGTCGGCACCGTGCTCGTTGCCAGGCGAAGTGCTGATCAGCGCCACTGCCCGCCTGCCCGCCTGCCCGCCTGCCCGACTACATCCCGGTACACCGCCAGCGTTGCGTCGGTCAGCCGATCGCCGTTGAAGCGGTCGCTGACGGTGGTATAGCCACCGGCGATGACGCGAGCGCGGAGGGCGGGGTCGTCGAGCAGGCGGATTATAGTGGCGGCGAGGCCGGCGGGGTCATTGTAGGGCGCGAGCAGGCCGTTCTCGCCGTCACAGACCGTCTCGTTGACGACCGGCACATCGGTGGTAATGACCGGGCAGCCTGCGGCCATCGCTTCCAGTGGCGGCAGACCGAAGCCCTCGTAGCGCGAGGGGAAGACGAGCGCGTCGGCGGCGCGGTAGAGGCGCTGCAATTCCGCCGGGTCGGGGCGGCCGAGGAAGTGGAGGTGGTCGGCGGTACCCTGCTCGCGGGCGATTTCCTCTAGCGCTGCGCGCTGGCTGGGATTGTGGCTAGCGAAGGCGAAGGAGGCGGTGGGGTAGCGCGCCAGCACGGCCGGCATGGCCCGCGCGAGCAGGTCGAAGCCTTTGCGGTATTTCAGTTGTCCCACATAGAGCAGCAAGGGGCGCGGTAGGTCAAGTTCCGCCGGTTCTTGCGGCAGCGTGGCGGCGTAGGCGGTATCAATCCAGAGCGGGATGATGGCGATGCGCTCCGCTGGAATGCCCATCTGCGTGAGCGTTTTGCGCTCGTGGTTGGAGAGAGCAATAACGCGGTCGGCCCAGCGCAACGGCGCATGAATCAGGTAGTTGCGAACTGTGCGGCGCGGGCGGCGCTCGTGAACCATGCGCGACCGCAGGTCCGACAGGGTGAAGATCAGATTATCATACCGAAGCGGCGCATCGAGTGGCGCGTCGCGGTCGGCGATCAGGTAGTCGTCGTGCAGCGGGCCGATCGGTGTATGGACGAGCGGCACGCCGAGGCGGCGGAAGGTCCAGCCAGCTTCGTAGGCGATCAGGTTGCGGATGTGAAAGATGTTGACGACATCGGGGAGCGCCTCGGCGCGCAGTTCGCGGCGGAGCTGGGGTGACAGTGGGCCGCGCCGGCCGCGTTCGACGGTCCGCACCTGAATGCCGTCAATGACCTCGCGCGGCGGGCTACCGGCTGGCTCGTAGCGATAGATTGTTACTTCGTGGCCGCGCGCGACGAGAAAGCGGGCCAGGATATATTCCGGCCAGTTCTTGAAGAGCAGGTTGATTCCGTTAGTAGTGACGAAAGCGATCCGCACAGCAACTCCGTAGACGTGAGACATGAGACGCGAGTTTTCGGGGCAGGTTTACCACAATGGGGCGGGTGAAGGAAAGGGAGGGACGGGCAATGCGACTGGCGGGGAAGGTAGCGGTGGTGACGGGCGGGGCACGCGGCATCGGCCGGCGTATCGCGCTCACCTTCGCGCGCGAGGGCGCGAAGGTGATGATCGGCGACGTGCTGGACGAAGGTGGGCAGACGACGGCGCGCGAAGTGGGCGAGGCGGGCGGCAAGGCCACCTATCAGGTCTGCGACGTGACGAAACTCGACCAGGTGCAGGCGTTGGTGGACGCGGCGGTGACGTCGTTCGGTCGGCTCGACATCCTGGTGAACAACGCGGCGACGATGCGCCATGGTAATGTTGTGGAACTGTCCCCGGAGGACTGGGAGGTTGGCCGCGCGTCGGTGCTCGACGCGGCGTACTACGGTTGCAAGTGTGCGATTCCACCGATGATTCAGTCCGGCAGCGGCTCGATCATCTCGATCTCCTCCGTGCATGGCTTGCTGGCGGCACGCCATTCGGCCGCCTACGAAGCGGCCAAAGGCGGGCTGATTCTGCTAATGAAGCAGGTCGCGTGCGACTTTGGACCGCAAGGTATTCGCGCGAACTGCATCTGCCCTGGCATGATCGTCACCGAGATCGGGGAGCAGCGCATGGCCCAGAATCCCGAACGGGCGCGGCTGAACGCCGAGATTTACCCGGTGCGCCACTACGGTCGCCCGGAGGACATCGCCAACGCGGCGCTCTTTCTGGCGAGCGACGAGGCAACCTTCATCAGCGGCCACGCGCTCGTCGTGGACGGCGGCCTGACCGCGCAGTTGCAGGACGACATCGCCTATCGCATGACCGAGTGGGCGCGTGAGCAGGACGCGCAGTAGTGAAGTCTGCGTACGATCCGGAATCTCACAAGAGTTAGCGCGTGCCGTTGGCGCAGTGCTGCTACGGGCAGCCGCCGAATGAATTCGGCGCTAGATGGCGCTGCGGCGCCGCGAAGTCCCCTCACGGGGACTGGGTTTTCAATGACGCCGGGGCCGGTTGATGATCTTTTGGTTGACCAGTCCCAGTCCCTCGCAAGGGACTTTGTGGCCGCAGGCCATCTAGCCCGGATTTTAATCCGGGGCGGCCTCTCGACGGCATTGCGCCCGCATACGTACGCCGCCACAATCTGTTCCTGCGCGTGAACAAACACCCGCGATCTGGTATACTTGCATCCGATTCTCTCGCGCCGGGGTGAGAGATGATCGAGCATGAGCGCGGGAGGATGCCGTGCCGGATTTCAAGATTGTCGCGCCGTTCGAGCCGACCGGCGACCAGCCGCAGGCGATTGACAAACTGGCCGCCGGACTGAACGCCGGCTATAAGCACCAGACGCTCCTGGGCGTCACAGGGTCGGGCAAGACGTACACGATGTCGAAGGTGATCGAGCGCGTGCAGCGCCCGACGCTGATCCTGGCCCACAACAAGACGCTCGCCGCGCAACTCTACGCCGAGTTCAAAGAGTTCTTCCCGCACAACGCGGTCGAGTACTTCGTCTCCTACTACGACTATTACCAGCCGGAAGCCTATGTGCCGCGCCAGGATCTCTACATCGAGAAGGAGTCGGAGGTCAACGAGGAGATTGACCGACTGCGCCACGCCGCAACCCGCTCGCTGCTGACGCGCCGCGATACGATCATCGTCGCCTCGGTCTCCTGTATCTACGGCATCGGCTCGCCGGAGGAATACGGCAAGACAGTTGTCTCGCTGAAACGCGGCGAAGTCGTGCGGCGCGACAAGATTCTGCGCCACCTGATTGACATTCAGTACGAGCGCAACGACGTCAATTTCGTGCGCGGCACGTTCCGCGTGCGCGGCGACACAATGGAAATCTTTCCGGCCTACGAGCAGGTTGCGCTCCGCATCTCCTTCTTCGGCGACGAGATCGAGCGGATCGTCGAGGTGGACCCACTGACGGGCGAGGTGCTGGTCGAGCGGACGCAGACCGACATCTACCCGGCCAAGCACTTCGTGACGACCGAGGAGAAACTGCGCGAGGCGATCAAGGACATCGAAGCCGAGCTCGCCGAGCGCGTCGCGCTGATGGAAGAACAGGGTAAGGTGCTGGAGGCCGCGCGCTTGAAGCAGCGGACGATGTACGATCTGGAGATGCTGCAAACGGTCGGCTACTGCGCCGGCATCGAGAACTACTCGCGGCACCTGGCGCGGCGCGGCGAGGGCGACCAACCCTGGACGCTGCTCGACTACTTCCCGGACGACTATCTGGTGATGGTTGACGAATCGCACATCTCACTGCCCCAGGTGCGTGGGATGTATGGCGGCGACCGCAGTCGCAAGGAGACGCTGGTCGAGTTCGGCTTCCGGCTGCCGTCCGCGCTCGACAACCGGCCGCTGACTTTCGACGAGTTCATGCGGCACATCCGCCAGGCGGTCTACGTCTCCGCCACGCCCGGCCCGTTCGAGTACGAGCATAGCGAGCAGATCGCCGAGCAGATCATCCGGCCCACCGGCCTCCTCGATCCCGCGATCAGCGTGCGGCCGACCGCCGGCCAGATTGACGACCTGCTGGCCGAGGTGCAGGCGCGCATCGCGAAGGGCCAGCGTGTGCTGATGACGACGCTGACCAAGCGGATGGCCGAAGACCTGACCGACTACCTCAAAGAAGCGGGCATCCGCACGCAATATCTCCATCACGACATCGAAACGCTGGAACGGGTGGAGATTCTGCGCGACCTCCGTTTTGGGGTGTATGACGTGGTCGTCGGCATCAACCTGTTGCGCGAGGGGCTGGACCTGCCCGAAGTCTCGCTGGTGATTATTCTGGACGCCGATAAAGAAGGTTTTCTACGGTCGGAGGGCGCGCTGATTCAGACGATCGGTCGCGCAGCGCGGCACGTCGAGGGTGAGGTCATCATGTACGCCGACACGATGACCGGCTCGATGGAGCGCGCGATCAAGGAGACGTATCGCCGCCGCGCGATTCAGCAAGGGTACAACGACGAGCACGGCATCGTGCCGCGCGGCATCACGAAGGAAATCAAGGATCTGACCGACCGCGTGCGGCAGGCCGCCGAGGAGAGCGGTGTCTACGAGACGGGCGACGAGGGCAGCGTCGTCGCCTCGCTGCCGAAGGACGAGCTGGCGCGGCTGATCAAAGACCTGGAAGTGCAGATGAAGTCGGCGGCCAAGCAACTCGAATTCGAGCGCGCCGGCCAGTTACGCGACCAGATTATCGAACTCCGTAAATTGATGGAAGGCGACCCGGCCGAACTGGTGACGCAGGTTGTCGCGCTCGATGGCAGCAGCCGCCGCGCCGACAAAGCGATCGCTGGCGCGAAGAACGGCAGTGGCGGGAACGGCAAGGCCGGCAACCGGCCGGGCCGCCGCCGGCCGGCGAAGGCGCGCTATTCCTGAGCAGCATCAACGTTGGTCAGGATGTCAAGCCGTCCGTCCAACACGACAGGTGTCTCTGTTTGTGCCGCGAGCAGGCGCGCTGCAACGCGCCGGGCTGCGCTGCCCCACCAGGCGGCTTGCGCCGCGTTGCCGGTGAATCCACCGTCCGTGTGCGCCGCGATCGCACGCACCAAAGCGTCAACGTCCGGCAGATAGCAGCCAGCGCCGGCGTGCGTGACGAGCGCCACGTTGCCGGCCTCCTGGCCGGGCAGCACCTGATAGATCAGGACTGGCCGCGCCTGGCTCAGTGCTTCGACCAGCGTGGTCGGCCCGCCCCTGGCGATCACCACATTGCTCCACCGCACGAGTGCGGCGATATCGTCGTGCCAGCCGAGCACGGTGGCGCGCGTGTCGAGCGCCCGAGCGAGCCGCTTGCGGAGGTGAGCATTGCGACCGCAGACGATGACGAGACGCATCGGCAGCCGCGAGGTAGCGAGCGCGCGAGCGATCGTTTCGAGCCGGCGCGATGGATGGCCGCCGCCCAGGAGCAACACATGTGGCACAGTGTCTCCGGGCGGCGGGACTGGCGCTTGTGCGAAGGCCGCGCGCACCGGCAGACCCGTCACATGCAGCCGCGCAAGCGGAATGTCCAGGGCGGCGAGCGCGTCTCGCGCCTCGGGCGTCGCGACATAGAACATGTCTACGGCAGCGCATGCCCAGCAGCGATGAATGGTGATCGGGTCGGTGACGACGCAGTGCAGGGGCGGCGCGGTGGGCATGGAGTGCAGAACGTCCGCCGTGAGCCGCGCGCACAATGGGTGAACACCGACGATGAGCGTCGGCCTCTCGCTCTCGATGACGGCGCTGAGGCGGCGCGCCCAGAGCAGCGCGCCCGCCGCCATACCGAGCCGGACGGCCCAGCGGTTGTTCGTGGCATGGTAGAACAGGCCCCACAGCCAGGGCGCGTGGGCGATGGTCGCGTCGTACCAGCGTCCCGGCGAGAGTGGGCCGTTACCGGCTTGCCCCGCGAAGGGGTCGAGAATTCGCACGCCGATCTCGGGTGCCAGCTCGTGTAACGCCTCCTGAAGGGCCACGGCCACGCTATCATGGCCGCCCCCGGTCGCCGTCGTAAGGATCAGGACGCCGCCAAGTTGCGTCTGTTGTGGCGCAGGCTGGTGAGTGGCAGGCTGTTGTGGCACCGACGCTATCTGTATCACATCAACCACCGGCAAGCACCCGCGCGAATGCCTGGAGGTAGCGCGTGTCGCCGCCGTGCTGGCGCAGCAGCCAGTATTCGGCGCCCCAGAAGAGATAAGCGTACAGGTCGGTTCCTGCCTGCCGGCTCCAGCGTAGACATTGATTGTAGTTCTCAATCACCTGTTCCGGCGGGCAGCTGTACATAGACCCGGCGGACGGCGCAGGTGGATTCGTGATGGCTTCCCACGGCTCGGCCTGTCCCTCGGAGATCATCAACCGCCGCCCCGGCGTGCGCGCCCAGGCGAAGAGCTGCCTGCGTCGCCGCTGCTGCCAGGGCTTCTGGCTGCCGTCCAGGTAAAGCGCCCAGGCGCCCAGACTCGCCAGTGCGTGGCGCGGGTAGAAGTCAAGGCCGACAATATCGGCCAGTCGTTGCGCGACCGCGAGCGAGTCGCCCTGGTCGCGCGTGCGCCACCACTGCTGCGCGCGTACGGGCAGGGACATGGGCAAGAAGCCAGTGAGGAGAATCGGCCGCGTGGCGTCGGCCGCGCGCACCGCCGCGACTTCCGCCTGCACAAAGCCGGCGGACAGGCGCCAGGAATGTTCAAGGCCAAGTGGGTCAACCGCCTCGTGCTCAGCCTGCCAGGCGACGATCGCGCTCCGGTCGCGATACCGCTCCACGATGCGGGTGATGAAGGCGGTCGCGGCGTCGAGCAGCGGCCGATACGCCGCCGGTTCGATGAGCGCGCCTTCGCGCAATGGCTGCCGCAGGTGGTGTGGCGGGACGAAGAACTCGGGATACCCGAACGTCTTCACCGCGCCCACGCAAAGAATGATCTGCTTCCTGGCTCGTTCGGCGGCGTCAAGCTGCCAGTCGAGTTCTTCCGGACAAAACTGGCCTGGCGCGGGTTCCATATCCTGCCAGTATGCGCCCAGGCGGATGAGCTGATAGGGATAGGCGAGCAACGTTTGCAGGGTCGCGCGTGGCTCCACGCCCAGCGCGGCGGCCTGGCGTGGCCGGAAACTGATGCCGAGCAAGGTCGTATGGCGCGGCTCGACCGGCAGCTGCCACCAGCGGTCGGTCAACGGCTGGATGGCTCGCTTCACGCGGATTTCCGACGCAAGGGGCAAGGCCAACGCGCTCGCGATGCCCGCGCTCAGAGCCGCCCCGCGCCAGTTCTTTCCCACGTTTCGTTCAGAGCGCGCCACGGGTTTGCCGTCCCGACCCGGCGCTGCGGGCGCGACGCCGGCCAAGCCAGGCCAGTGGGGCCAGCGTGGCCCGCAGGAGAAACTCGGGCACATCCGGCACGGCCAGCTCCCGTCGAAACTCAAGCATGTACAGCGCGAGCTCGGAGAGCCGGGGCAGGCGGGCACCGGGGAAGTAGCGCACCTGGCTCATTGTCGCGGCGGACGCAAACGCTTCTTCCAGGCGGAGGGCCGGTCGCGCCTCCACCAGCGCGTGAGCCATGTCCTCGCCGGCATTGCCGAACCAGTGCGCCGTACCGATCGGCACGACGACTGTGTCACCCGGCCGCGCCAGGATGGTGGTGCGACGGCCCAGCCGGAAGCGCATCCGTCCCTCCAGCACCGTGAACCGCTCCTCCTGACCCGGATGGACGTGGCGGGCGGGCACATGACTGCCGGGCGGCAGGTAGAGATCGAAGGCGAGTAACTGGCCGCCATTCTGCTCGCCACTCTCCCGAACGACGATCTGTTCACCGCTGACCGGGTTGTGAATCACACGCTGGCGCGGTGCGGGCGCTTCCACTTCCAGTTCAGGCATCCATTGGCTCCTTTCGGCCCCCCGCCCCCCAATTCTGGGGGGAGTAGCGTATCCGAATGTCGGGGCTAGCTGCAAACCGCTGCGTTGACCCAACGTACTACCCCCAGAATTGGGGGGCCGGGGGGCCATCCCGCTAGAAGTACTCGATGTCCTCTTCTTTGGATTGGTCAGCCGGCGCAGGATCGAGATCGGGCCAGGCGGCCTCGCTGTTAGAAGATTCCCGTGGCGCCGACGCCGGCGGAGTCGCCGGGCGCTGGCGCTGTTGCGCCTGGCGCCACTGGCCGCCGGGTGGCGTGCCGCTCCGCCGTGACAGCCATAGCGCCGCGAAGATGCAGAGTAGCCCCAGCCAGAAGATACCCGGCCCGAACATGAAGAACCCAGGATGCCAATCGCCATGCCAGCCCGCCTGCGTGTGAGGGCCAGCGTACCAGAAAAGCGTGAGCGCCGTCATTGTATCCTCTCCTTATCTTGTGCGTGTTGCCGTGAAGGTGGGCCGCCGAGTTGACGTGCAATCACTCATAGGCGCGAACCAGCGGGTGGTGAGGCTTCCAGATGCAGGCGCGCATCGTCACCCAGCGCGGTCCGCGC
>DASUBC010000678.1:0-2176 GCA_035763465.1 Thermomicrobiales bacterium | reverse complement strand
ACCAGGCGTTGCTGGCGACTCTGCGCTGGCAGACGGCGCTCGGTTCGCTCGCACTGGCCGTGACTGCCGAGGGGCGCTGGATCTTTCAGCAAACCGGCTTCTGGCGGCGGGCCGTGACCGTGCGCCGGGCGGATGAGACGGCGAAGGTTGCCACGTTCGTGCCGCACTGGAACGGGAGCGGCACGCTCTATCTGACCGCTGGCCGCACGTTGCGCTGGCGGCCGGGCGACGTCTGGCTGTCACGCTGGCTCTGGCGTGATGCCGGTGGCGCGCCACTGCTGATGATCGGCGCGAGGCGCGGTGTGCTGCGCCTGGCCGCGCCAGTCATGATCGCGCCCGCTGCAATGGATCTGCCGGAACTGGACATCCTGACCACGCTCGGCTGGTATCTGCTGGTCTTGCGCTCGCGCGAAACCGTGGCGACTACCCCGGCGCCGGTGTGAGGCGTGAACTTGCCTTACCCCACCGATGACTGGCGATCGGTGACCGACGACTCACGACTGCGCCGCAGGCGATAACGGAAGAGGAAGGCTAGGTTCTTGAAGCCGTCGCGCCAGGTGAAGAGCTTGGTTTCGCCTATCCGCTCGTGATAGGCGATCGGCCGCTCGCCAAAGCGCACCTGCGGCGCGCGGAGCGCGTCCAGCTTGATCTCTTCCGAGAAGGCCATCCCGGTTTCCTGTGGCCGAATCCAGCGCAGGCAGGAACGCCGGAAGACCCACATGCCCGACTGGCTGTCGGCGAACCAGAAGAAGAACAGCACGCGCGCGGTCCAGGTCAAGATCAGGTTGCCGAGAATGTTGCGGCGGCGCATCGCACGCCGGTCTTGCAGGGGAAAGCGACTGGCCGAGATAAAGTCCAGGCCGCCCGCGAGCAGCTCGTCAACCAGATGCACGATGGCGCCGGATGGGTAGGTGCCGTCGCCGTCCACCGTGGCGATGATGTCGCCGGCCGCGTGCGGCAGGCCGGCCTGGTAGGCGCTGCCATACCCTTTGCGGCACTCATGAATCACTTTCGCGCCGAGCGACCGCGCGACGTCGCCGGTGCCGTCGGTCGAGTTGTTGTCCACTACGATGACTTCATCAACGTACGCAGGCATCCCGCGCAGGACATGGGCGATCCCTTCTTCCTCATTGAAGCAGGGAATGACGACCGAGATGGTGAGTTCTTTATACATTCATGCTCCAACGAGGCCATCGCGGCGTGCCGCTGCCGGCGCTGATCCATCAAGAACGCATAGTGTAGTCATTCTACCTGAAATCCGCCTGGCGAGTCGGGTAATCAGGCACGGTGCTGCCCTGGACCCACTGCCCGGCTGCTCGACTGTCCGACTGCCCGACCTCGTTTGCGCCGCTGCTTGCGCCGGACCGGGTGGCGTACGTTGCCCGGGAGCAGCGGCCAGCCGAGCGCCAGCCCACCCGCGAAGATCGCCGCCGCGCTGAGACCATAGCCGGCGATCCAGGCGGCCGTCAGCCCGCGCGGCAATCCGGCTTCAGCGGCGTAGGTGAACCAGAGGTCGGCCGGGTGGTGTCTGATGGCGTCGTCGTTGAACCACCAGAAACGCCAGCGCGGCGTATCGGGCAGCGGGTCAATCGCCAGCGCCGCGCGCACCGCGAGCGGCTGGCCCGCGCGCCAGACCTCGACGTTATGCACGAAAACGCCGAGCGTCTCGTCGCGGCTGTCTACACCGGCAGATTTGGGGTTCCAGGTCGCGCTGTGCAGGGTCACGCGCGCCGGTCCGTGCGCGAAGGCGCTCGCTGGTACCGTGAACTGATAAATCCAACCCTCGCCGTTGCCGGTGACGTCACGCCGTTCGATGGCGCTGGCTGGCAGCGGCGCGTTGTTGACCAGCACGGTCGCCTGGCTGGTGCGGAGCGCGGCCGGCCGGTTGTCGAAGAAGGTCAGTTTTACCAGCAGTGGCGCGGACGCAGCCGGGTAGAGTGTGATGACGCCATCGCCGGTCGTCCAGCGTGGGAAGATATCGTTGCTGGTTGATCCTTCGGCGTAGGAGAAGCCATTCGTCAGCGCCACGCTGTCGGCGGGCGGGAAGAGCCGGAGCCGCCACTCCCGAACCCGCGCGTCCAGCGTCCTGGCGTGGGCCAGTATTGGCGCTGCCGCCGGCGTAAAGTGGCGTGCCTGCTCGTCCGAGCGGAGAATGTACCAGTCGAAGTTGACCAGC
>DASUBC010000677.1:0-4742 GCA_035763465.1 Thermomicrobiales bacterium | reverse complement strand
GGCGTTCCACAGGTCAATGACGACAGGCAGGCGCCGGGCACTTGCCCGGCGCATCCCACGAACGACGAAGGAGTTGTGACCAATGGCCCTCTTACGGCGTAAGCCTGTTCCCACCGGCGACCCGGCCTATATCGTCGAGGCGCGCGGGTTGCAGAAGATTTACGACACCGGCAAGGTCCGCGTGGAGGCCCTGAAGGGCATTGACCTGGCGGTGCGGCGCGGCGAGATGGTTGCCATTATGGGGCCGTCCGGCTGCGGCAAGACCACCTTCCTGAATTGCGTCAGCGGCCTCGACGCCTTCGATGGCGGTGAGGTCATCATCGAGGGCACCTCCATCACCCGGATGAGCGATAACGTCAAGACCGCCTACCGCGCACGGCGGATGGGCTTCATCTTCCAGAGCTACAACCTCCTGCCGGTCCTCACGGCGGTGGAGAATATCGAACTGCCCTTGCTTGTCTCTGGCACGCGTCCCAAGGAAGCGCGGCGCAGCGCGCTACGGGTGCTCGAACTGGTTGGCCTGTCCGACAAGGCGGCGAGCCGGCCGGCGGAACTCTCTGGTGGGCAGCGCCAACGGGTCACCATCGCCCGTGCGCTGGTCAACGACCCGGCGATTGTCTTCGCCGACGAGCCGACTGGCGCGCTGGACTCGGAGTCAGCCGGGCACCTCATGGATCTCTTGCAGCAACTCAACCGCGAGCATGAGCAGACTATCGTCATGGTCACCCACGACCCGGGCGTCGGCGCGCGGGCCGACCGCATCGTCCGCTTCCGCGACGGCGCCATCGTCGGCGAGGAACTGGCGGACGCAGCCAGCAACGGCCACACTCCCGCCGCGGCCGGCCTTGTGCCAGCCTACGCCTGACATGATCACCCACGCCCCGCGTTCCCGATGGGGCGTGATCTTCGCAGACAATCTGACGTGATGCTCACTCCCTCGCCTATGTGTCGGCGGGGGGCAGGACTGCGGTGTCTGAACGCCTGCCTGCACAGAACGAGAGGATGTTCCGATGACCACGATGTTCGGCGTATCCATGAGCACTATCGCGGTGGTGATGCTGGCCTTGATGGGCGCCTGCCTGCTAGGGGTGGGGTTCATCGCCTGGCGCAACCGCACGATGTTCTGGCTTGGAGTCCGCAACCTGCCGCGCCGCAAGGCGCAGACCGTGCTGATCGTCTTTGGGCTGATGCTGGCGACGCTGATCATCGCCAGCGCGCTGACGATCGGCGATACCCTCACCTACTCACTGAAGAAAGTCGTCTACGACCGCGCCGGCACGATTGACCTTCTCCTCCAGCCGGGCGCGCTGCAAAACGGACAAATTGTCCGCAACCCGCTGGAAGACAGCTGGTTCGATGCCTCGGTCGCGGGTAATGTCCAGGCGAAGATCGCGGGCAACCCGGCGGTGACCGCGCTCGCGCCGGCTGTTGTCGCGCCGGTGGCGCTCCTGGACGAGACGACGAAGCAGGCCGAGCCGATGGTTGACGTCATCGGTCTCGATCCGCATGACGCGGCGGCGTTCGGCGGGGTACCGGCGCACGGCGGCGGCACGGTTGACCTGGCGGCCCTGAAGGCCGGGGAAATCGCCGTCAATCAGACGCTTGCCGACAGCATCCAGGGTAAGCCGGGCGACAAACTGACGATCTACACCCACGGCGCGCCGCAGACCTTCACCATCGCACGCATCGCCGGGAACGCCGGCCTCGGCGGCGGTATCGCCGACAATGGCAAGGCGGTCATTTTGTCCCTTCCGGCGGCGCGCACGCTGATCGGTCCGGAGGCGGCGGGCAAATACAACGCCATGGTCGCCTCGGCGCCGGGCGGTGTGCAGGGTAGTATCAAGAACATCCCGGCGGCAAAAGACGCGCTGACTGCGGCGACGGCGGGGACGGGGCTGGTCGTTGACCCGTTCAAGCAGGACGCGATGAACCAGTCCGAGCAGATCGGCAACCTCTTCACGTCCTTCTTCCTGGTCTTCGGCCTCTTCGCAATCGCGGCGGGCGTGATGCTGATCTTCCTGATCTTCGTGATGCTGGCGGCCGAGCGGCGTGGCGAGATGGGCATGGCCCGCGCGGTTGGCACCAAGCGCCGTCACCTGATCCAGACCTTCGTCGCGGAGGGCGCGGCCTACGACCTGCTGGCAGCGGCGATCGGCGCGCTCGCCGGGGTCGGCGTGGCGTTCGGAATGGTTGGTGTGCTCGGCAGCCTGCTGTCCGGCAACGTTGATGGCGGCTTCACCATCGTGCCGCATGTCGAACTGCGCTCGCTGGCGATCGCTTATGCCCTCGGCGTGGTAGTCACGTTCCTCACCATCGTCGTCTCCTCGTGGCGCGTCAGCCGCCTGAACATTGTCGCCGCGATTCGCGACCTCGACGACGCGAAGAAGCCCGGCGGCACCTGGCGCGGCCTGGTGGTAGGCATCGTCGGTGTCGGCCTCGGCGCCTTCATGGCGGCGAATGCAGGCACGAAGGCGGCGCTCTTCTACTCCGGCGTCTCGCTGCTGATTCTGGCCGCGACGCTGATTCTGCGGCGGTTGCGGCTGCCCTCGCGCCTGAACTACACCCTGGCCGGCGGGGCGCTGGTGGTATTCTGGGGTATGCCGTTCAGCACGAGTGACCGCATCTTTGGCAAGCATGACGGCGGTTTCGAGATGTTCTTCATCTCCGGTCTGATGATGGTTGCGGGCGCGGCCCTGCTGATCATCAACAACGCCGACCTGCTGGTCGGCGCGCTGAACGCTGTGGGCGGTGTCGCCAGCCGCTACGTGCCGGCGCTGAAGATGGGCACGGCTTATCCGTTGACGAACCGTTTCCGCACCGGCCTGACGCTCTACATGTTCGCGCTGATCATCTTCGTGCTGGTGATGATGGCCGCGATGAGCGCGAACTTCGACAAGTTCTTCAACGACCCGGCGCGGACGACCGGCGGCTGGGACGTCATCGGTACGGTGCTGCCGACCAGCCCGATCAAGAACGACGATCTACGCGGCGCGCTGGCGGCGAACGGCGTGCAACTCAACGACTTCACCGCCATCGGCGGTGTCGCCCAGGCGCCGCGTCAGAAGACGCAGGCGCACAACGCGAATGGCGCCGGACAAGCGGGCGGGGTGTCGGTCGCTGGTGTCAGCGACGACTGGCTGGCCCAGACTGGCTACCACTTGCAGGCTCGCGCGGCCGGCTACGCCGACGACGCGGCGGTCTGGCAGGCGCTGCGGCAGAATCCCAATCTGGCGGTGGTTGACTCGTTCCTGCTTCAGAACGCCGGACCGAATCGGTTCACGGTAGCGGGCATTGATTCCAAGGCCACGACCTTCCAGCCGGTCAAGATCGAGTTGCAGGCGGAGAACGGCCCGGCGCATGAACTGACAGTGATCGGCGTCACCGATACCAGTGTTGGCGATGTTGGCGGGCTATACATCAACCTGACGACGCTCAATCAGGTGTTTGGCCCACAGCCGGTGACGAACTGGTTCTTCAGACTGCGGCCGGGGTTGGACGCGAAGGCCGAAGCGCACACGCTGCGCGCGGCGCTGCTCGCGAATGGGATGCAAGCGCAGTCCATTCAGGAGATGGTGGCGCAGAACAACAGCGTCGAACTTGGCTTCTTCAACCTGCTGGAAGGGTTCATCGCGCTGGGCCTGGTAGTTGGCATCGCGGCGCTCGGCGTCGTCTCCTTTCGGGCGGTGGTCGAGCGGCGGCAGCAGATCGGCATGTTGCGGGCGATCGGCTTCGCGCGGAGCATGGTCTCGCTCTCGTTCCTGGTCGAGTCCTTCTTCATCACCACCCTGGGCATCGTCGCGGGCACGGCGATGGGCGCGGTGCTGGCCCGCAATCTCTTCACCAGTGGCGGGATGACGGGCGGCCAGCCGATCAGCTTCTTCATTCCGTGGGATCGGGTCGGTCTCTTCGCGGTGATTGCGCTGGCCGCGGCGCTGCTGATGACGATCGTGCCGGCCCGCCAGGCTGGCCGGGTGACACCGGCCGAAGCGCTACGCTTCGAGTAGTAGAAATCTCGCGTAGACCGACCCCGCGCCCTACAGTGAGGCGCGGGGTCGGTTTGTGTTGCCCGGGCGACTGAAGTCACGGCTGAAGGCCCGGTGGGGCCACGAAGTCCGGCCTGCGCCGGACTAGGATTGCTGCTGGCTTGGTGGTAACCACTCTGGTCGGTGGTTGTCCTAACCCGCGCAGGCGGGTTTCGTGGCCGCGGCCTTCAGCCGTGACTTCAGTCGCCCGGCTAAATCAACCGCCAGCCTCTACGCCGGCAGCACCACGCGGATGGATGGCAAGCCATCCGCGAGCACCTGCCAGGCGCCGCCGTCTTCGGTTGCGTGGAAGATTGTGCCGGCGCTGGTGCCGAGGTAGAGGTTGGCGGGCGCGCTCGCGTCGGCGGCAAAGCCTTCGCGGTAGATATTACAGTCCACGGCCGGCAGGCCGGCGCTGCAATCGTGCCAGCTCAGGCCGCCATTGCGGCTTTCGAGCACCTCCAGCCGCGTGCGGACACGCGGGATGCCTTCGTGGTCCGCCGCGTCTTCCAATAGGGCCAGCCAGAGCCGGTCGGGGTCGCGCGGGTGCAGCGCGAGCGGCCGGGTCACAGTGCGCGCGTGGCCGGCCGGCAGGCGCCGCCAGCTGCGGCCGGCGTCGTCGCTGCGGCTGATCCACGGGCCGTGCTCGGTGATGTACAGGCGCCCCGGATCGGCGGGCGCGGCTTTCAACTTATGCACGTCTTTGTGGACTGCCGGAAA
>DASUBC010000676.1:0-5011 GCA_035763465.1 Thermomicrobiales bacterium | reverse complement strand
GTCGCTTTGCCGATCACGCTTGCGAGCTGGACGGCGTTGAAGACGTGCGAGTCGTTGCTGTTGTTGCGATTATCACCGAGCACAAAGATCGCCCCAGCCGGCACGGTATACTCGGTCGCGCCGCCATAACTCAGCGGGTAGGTATAGCGCGGCGGATCACTGATGTAGGGTTCTTTCAACGCCTGTCCATTGACATAGACCGTGCCCTCGCGGATGGTGATCCGGTCGCCTGGTAAGCCAATGACGCGCTTGACGTACGGTTTGTCCGTCGGGACCGGCGGCTCAAAGACGATGATGTCACCACGCTGTGGCGGATGAAAGAGGTAGACGATGTCCTGGCCGCTGTGATGCTGGCCCGGAACGAGATTCTTGACCGCGTTGAGGTCGAAGTGGAAATAGACGGCCTTGTTGACGAGCAGGTATTCGCCATTGAGCAGATTGGGTTCCATGCTCTCGCCGTCTACGCGAAAGTTGACGACCAGCGTGCGGACGGCGACGAAGATCACGAGGGTGAGCAGGACCGTCTCGGCGACTTCGCGGACGAACGCGATCGTGCGGGTACGCCGGTCGCCGTCATCGTCGGCCGCATCGCCGGGCGGCCGGTCTGCGGTAGAAATGGTCGTGCCGGCTGGGACGGCTGGCAGAGGTTGCTGAGAGTGCTCGGGAGGCGCTGCTGGCTCGGACGGCGACGAGGTCGTGTGCTCTGGCTCTCCTCGTTCCTGCGACATGCCTCCTCCTCCGACCAGCCTGTGGTGTGAGACGAAGTATACCACGCGGGTGGTGAGCGACGGCCCGTAGGCGCGCTCGCCTATGGGCGGGCCAGCCGCTACAATGCCGGCGCGAGTGTTGACGCGTGATGGGAGGGCTGGAGCGAGGTGAGTGAGCATCAGTTGGGGCGCGAAACGATCCATACCTATTTTGACAACACCCTGCCACCCACACTGAAGATTGCGTCCGGCGATACCGTCGTGTTCGAGACGCTGGAAGCCTCATATGGCCGCGTCGCGCGTGCCGTCGCCGCCGCGCCACCAGCGGACCTCGCGCCCGACCTGGCCGCGCTGATCGCGGCCAGCGCCTATCCCGAAGTGTCTACGCCGCTACGTGGCCATCCCCTCACAGGGCCGGTGGCGGTCGCCGGCGCGGAACCAGGCGATACCCTGCGCGTCACGGTGCTTGCCGTCCAGCCAGGCGCCTGGGGGTGGACCGCCTGTGGACCGGGCAGCGGGCTGCTGGGCGATGAGTTCACCGAGCGCGTCACGCACATCTGGGACTTACGCGGCGGCGCCTGGACCACTTTCGCGCCCGGCATTCGCGTGCCGCTGGCGCCCTTCTGCGGTGTGCTCGGCGTAGCGCCGGCTGAACCAGGGATGCATTCCACCACGCCACCACGCCGGGCCGGCGGCAACCTGGACATTCGGCAGTTGACCGCCGGCGCGACGCTTGACCTGCCGGTGCTCGTGCCTGGTGCGCTCTTCTCCACAGGAGACGTCCACGCGGCGCAAGGCGATGGCGAGGTGAGCCAAACAGCGATCGAGACGGACGGGACGGTCACGTTGCGCTTCGACCTACTGAAGAGACGCGCCGTGCCCGGTCCACAATTTCGCGCGCCAGGGTCGGCCAGCCCGCTGCTTGCCACCAGTCCGGTATTTGCCGCGACCGGGCACGATCCCGATCTGTACGCGGCGGCGCGCGAGGCGTTACGTGGCATCATTGACTATCTGGCGGCGGAGCATGGTCTATCGCGCCAGCAAGCCTGCATTCTCGCCAGCGTGTGCGTTGACCTCCGCATCAGTCAGGTTGTCAACCGGCCAAACTGGACGGTCAGCGCGCTTCTACCACTCGCAATTTTTTCGGAGGCATAAGTATCGCCTGGCAGCGCACTCAGGCAGACAGCGCGCTGACCCAGGCAACGACGGCCAGGAACGCGGCCAGGGGCAGCGCCACGCGCCAGCCCAGCCGGCCCAGCAGCGCATCGGAGCGTGCGCGCAGGACGCGCCATAGGAGCAACGCCAGGGCAAACACCAGACCAGTCTTGAGCAGGAGCCAGCCGGCTCCGGAGGGTACCACGCCCTCCCATTCGTAAGGGGCGTACCAACCCGGTAGAAAGATCGTCGCGGCCAGGGCGCTGACCGCCACCGTCACTACGATCCCGGAGACCACCAGCGCGACGCTCAACCAGCGCGGTCGCTGCCCGGCGCTGGCAGCACGCGGCAGTACTGCGCTGGCGCTGGCGAGGAAAAGCGCGAACAGAATCAGTTCTGCCGGGAAGTGCCAGGCAGGAAGATTCCCGTCCAGCGCCTCCTGAAAGTATTTGTCAAGTTGACCCCGACCGGCCGCGCCGACCAGATTTAGCACTGCGAACACCGTACAGGCAAAGACCAGGAGAAAGCCTCCTGAGCGCATGACCGCGCGCCGGCCGCTGGCGGTCCAGATCGGACCGCCCGCCGTGGTCAGCGCAGACGCGAGCCACTGCGCGCCGAGCGCGCACAGCACCAGCAACCCGAGTCCGGCGGCCTGCGGCACGGCAAAGGCGTCGTCGAGCGCAGCGCCGAGCACCGTGTTCCAGGCATCAACCGGCGCTTGTGCGAATGCTACGAGCGCCATCACGATGGCGAATGCGAGCGCTAGCGCCGTCGGCACGAGCGAGGCATTGCGCGCCTGGGCAAGCGTCTGCGGCGGCACGCCAAGCGAAGGCAGGTAGGCAGTGGAAGCAGCGGGCGCCGCCGGCGCCACTGTCGCAGCTGTGGTTATGGTTGTAGTGGGCGCCTCGCTACTCTCACGGGCCAGCAGCGCGCGCTCCAGCTCGTTGACGAAGGCACTGGCGGAGGGGAAACGATCCAGCGGCGACTTGGCCAGCGCCCGGCCGACTACGTAATCAACATTGGGCGGCAGCGCCGGATTCGTGGCGCGGAGCGGCGGCAGCGGCGCGGTCACATGCTTCATAATCACGTCGAGTGGGGTCGTGCCGGTAAAGGGCACGCGGCCGGTCAGCGCCTGGTAGGCGATGACGCCGAGGGAATACAGGTCGCTGGCTGGACCGGCCTGACCCTGCGCCTGCTCCGGCGCGATGTACTCGGGCGAACCTAACCCAACGCCCGTCTGGGTGAGCTGCGGTGTGTCTGACTGCAACACCTTGGCGATCCCGAAGTCGGCCAGGTACAGCCGTTCACCGGTGGTCGAGCGTTCGATGAGGACGTTCGCTGGTTTCAGATCGCGATGCACGATCCCACAGCTGTGGGCATAGTCCAGCGCGTCGGCGAGTTGCCGCAGATACCCCAGCACCGTCGGCCAGGGCAGCGGCCCAGCGCGCAGGCGATCCGTCAGCGTCCCACCCTCGATCAGCGGCATGGCGAAATAGGGTAGGCCCGCAACCTCACCGTACTCCCAAAGCGGCAAGATATGTGGGTGGTTGAGCCGAGCGACGTTATTCGCCTCGTGCTGAAAGCGGGTGTGGAAACTGGTGGTGGCGGCCAGCGGCGCCAGCAGCACCTTAATGGCGGCTTCGCGGCTGGTCAACAGGCGGTGGCGGGCGCGATAAACTTCGCCCATGCCGCCGTGGCCGAGCAGATCGAGCACGTCATACGAGCCAATCGTCTGTCCGACCAGGCTGGCCACCGGGCCGCTCTCCCCCGGCTACACCGCCCAACCACCAGGCAGCGGAGTAACCGGAACCAGAACCAGTCAACGGGTGAAGCGACGGGAAGATAGCAGGTGACTGCCGACCACACTATTTCGATACAGCAAGTGTATACCAGCTGTCAATCGGCGGAAAGGCGGGCAGACGGGCAGTGAGTTTATGTTGGCGCGGTGCTAGCCAGATAACGCGATGGGGTTAAGGGTTCCCCGGATTTCAATCCGGGTACACCTCACCGGCGCCGCGCCCGCGACGAGCACCGCGCTGACCGAAATCCACTGCCCGACTGCCCGTCTGCCCGTCTGCCCGACTCCGCCCTATTTCCAAAATCGTGGCGCCGCGACGATAATGGGGCTGGCCGTTACCAGCTGTGCCGCCGTAGCGGACAACCAGCCATCAGCGCGCTGAAAGGAGGAGGGGCTATGCACGTCCTCGCCATGGTGCTTGCCGGTGGTGAAGGCAAGCGACTCTTCCCGCTCACTGCTGACCGCGCCAAACCCGCCGTGCCGTTTGGCGGAAATTATCGCCTGGTGGACTTCGTGCTGTCGAATCTGGTCAACGCGGGCTATTTCAAGATCGTCGTGCTCACGCAATACAAGAGCCATAGCCTCGACCGCCACATCGCGCAGGCATGGGGCCTCAGCGCCATGCTCAACAATTATGTCGCCACGGTCCCCGCGCAGATGCGGCGCGGCCCACACTGGTTTGCCGGCTCCGCAGACGCCATCTTTCAGAATCTGAACCTGATCTACGACGAGCGCCCAGATTACATTCTCGTCTTCGGCGCCGACCATATCTATCGTATGGACCCCCGCCAGCTCCTCGCGCATCATATTGCGGCGGGACGGGGGTTGACGGTGGCGGCCGTTCGGGCGCCGCGAGCGCAGGCCAGCTCGTTTGGCGTCATCGAGACCGCGCCCGATAGCCGGATTGGCGCGTTTCGAGAGAAGCCACCGGACGCCGCTGGGCTGCCCGACGCGCCCGATCGAGTACTGGCCTCAATGGGTAACTACATCTTTACGACAGAGGCGTTGCTGCGCGCGGTAACGGCAGACGCCGAAGACTATACCAGCAACCACGACCTCGGCGGCAATATCGTGCCGAATTTCGTTGCCGCAGGTGATGCGACCTATTACGACTTCACCACGAACGTCGTCCCTGGTGAGACGGACGATGATCGTGGATACTGGCGCGATGTGGGCACGCTGGACGCCTATTACGACGCGCACATGGACCTGATCAAGCCGGTGCCCGCCTTCAATCTGTACACTCGCGAGTGGCCGATTTACACCTGGCACCCACCGCTGCCACCCGCCAAATTCGTCGTCCACGATTCGCCGGGGCAAGCACATGATGCCCTGGTCAGCGCCGGCGTCA
>DASUBC010000675.1:0-5778 GCA_035763465.1 Thermomicrobiales bacterium | reverse complement strand
GCTCATGCAGGTCCGCCGCTTCTGCCGCACGACCAACAGCATTCACGACTACGGGCGCTTCCCCAACTTGATCCGGAACCTCCACATCGAGCGGCTGAATCAGGTCTGGTACGCGGACATCACCTATATCCGTCTGCGCCGCGACTTCGTCTACCTGGTGGTGCTCATGGACATCTACCCGTGCGCGATCCGCGGCTGGGAGCTGGCTGGCAACCTGACCGAGGCGCTGCCGGTGGCGGCGCTGGAGCGGGCGTTGGCCCGGCACACCCCGGAGATCCACCACTCCGACCAGGGCGTGCGGTACGCGGCGACCGGCTTCGTCCAGCGGCTACTCAGCCGGGAGGCCAGGTGAGCATGGCGGCCAAAGGGCAGCCACGGCAGAACGCCTTCGCCGAACGGTTGATGCGGACCTTGAAGGAAAAGGAGGTGTACCTGCACGACTACGCCGATCTCGCCGAGGCGCGCACACGCATCGGCCGCTTCCTCGACGACGTGTACATGACCAAGCGCATCCACTCGGCCCTCGGCTACCAGACGCCTGCCGGGTTCGAGGCCGTTGTGGTAGCATCAGGGGCACAAGCTGTCCAACTTTAGGGGATCACTATAACCCGCGAAGCTGCTGCACTCTGCTCACTCATTCAATCAAATCTTGGATGGTTACTGTTTCAAGAAATTGAGATGGCAAAGATGGGACTTTTCGCAAGCGATCAGGAACGCATTCAGTTCTTTGCGGAGGCTATTGCGATAAATGAGCCAATCACACGACGTGAGTTCGAAGTTATGATATCTGCTCGGGTACGCCAGGCTGAACGGTGCATAGATAATGCGCTTGCACTAGCAGGATTGGAAGCATCGCAAGCCGACAATGTACTGAATACTGGGCTTCCTCGGTGATACCATGGTTTCAACGTCTACTAAGGGAGAAGTATGGTCAAGGCGAAGTACATCGTCAAAGTGCATGTGTTTCCGTCGTTACAGGTTTAGCCCTTCATGCAGCAGGATATAAGGTAGAAGTCCACTCTGAATGAGAATAGTGACTCAATAGCGACGAGTGGATGTACACTCAGAATTCGCCTGCGATTTTCTTAGAAGTACCTCATAAAATAGACGGGCTGGATATGCCGCACCTGCACCGATGACGGGTCAATCAGGGCGGTGAACGCGGCTGTCTCCGGCGCGGTGTTGAATAGCGCGGCGGCCTGTAGCGCCGCCGCGCGGTCCGTCCAATGCACAATATCAACCATTCGCCGTCCGCCGTCGCGCCGAGTTCGCGCCGGATGAACCCGCGCTACCGCGCGTGCCGCTGCCGTAAACGCGGCTAGTCCGCGCCGGCCTGCGGGCGAAAGCACACCAGTTCGATAGTGCCGGTCTCCATTGCTTCTCATCCTTCTGATGGGAATCACTCGGCAGTACACCATAGTGCCAGCCACCGCGCCAGCAACCCACCTTGCTAGGCTGGAACGCATCATGCAACTAGCGCGCCGTGTGGCGGTGGATCGCTGATGAGCGCCGCCGGGAATGCTGGTTGGAGAACGCTTGTATGACGACCGCGCTAGCCGAGCGTAGCACCCATACCGCTGGCCGGCGTGCCAGGTGGCGCTTCCCGTGGCCCTGGCTGTCGTGTGTGCTGTTGTGGCTGGCGGCAGTGCTCTTTCGCCTGCCGCCCCTGCTGAACGCACGGGGCGTGGATTCGGACGCGGCGGTCGTCGGCTTGCAGGCGCGGCACCTGCTGCACGGCGAGTGGGCCTGGTTCCTCTGGGGCGCGGGCTACCAGGGCATCGGCGATGTGCTCCTCACCGCGCTTGGCTTCGCCGTCACCGGCTCCCGGCCGCTCACGCTCATGGCGATACCCCTGCTGGGGCACCTGTTGCTGATCGGCTTTGTGTGGGCTGTTTTGCGCCGGCGGCTCGGCGTCACCCTCGCCACGCTGGTCGCTCTGCCGCTGGTCTTCGCACCGGCGGCGGTCAACGGCGTGGCGCTCTATCCACCGCGCCAGTGGGCGATCACGCTCGCCTTCGCCGCGTTCTGGCTGCTCGACGGTGCGAGTGCGGCGCGCCGGCCACGGCTGCGCTATACTGCCGGTGCGCTGCTCGGCGCGCTGGCGCTCTATCTCGACCTGTTCGCCTTGCAGTTCCTCCCCGGTCTCGTCGCGTTCGCGCTGGCGTGCAGTTTGGACGGCAATCCGCCTGCCCGGACGCGCTGGCGGCGGATTGGCGTGTGCAGCCTGGGCTTTGCAGCCGGCCTGGGGCTGCTCTGGCTCGTCAGGCAGCAACCGGGCGCCGCCTTCCCGGCTGAAGCCACGCCACTCGCGGGCTTGCAGCGTCTCCAATTGCTCCTCAGCGCGGCGCTGCCGTGGGTGCTCAGCGCGAAAGTCTTCATTCCAGGCACGGCGCTCGACACGGTCGCCTGGCGACCACCCGCGCCCGTTATCGTCGTCCAGTATGCCGGCGCGTTGCTCTTCGCGGCCGGATTCATCTATGGGACTATAGCGGCATGTCGCCACACGCTGCCCTGGCCGGTGCGCCGGCTGGGCGGGCTGGGCGGCATCGTCGCCGCCACATCACTCGCTGGATTCGTCGTCAGCACCTCGCCGCAAGACGTCTGGTCGGCGCGCTACCTGGCGCCGCTCATCTGGATCGCGCCCTTTGCCCTCGCACCTATTGCGTATCTCCTGCACCCCCGGCGTTTTGCGCTCGCGCTAGCGCCCTATCTGGTGGCGGCGGCGATTGGCGGCTGGCTCAGTTACGGCCCGTATGTCGCGGGGGCCTGGCCGGTGCGTTCCCCGCGCGGCGTCGCCGCCGACGAAGCGCAGCTTGGCGCGGCGTTGCGCGAGCGGGGCGTCAGCTACGCGGCGGCGCAATACTGGCTCGCCTACCGCCTTACCTTTCTCTGGGATGAGCAGCCGATCGTCGTGCCGCTCGACCCCGCCCAGGACCGCTACGCGCCCTACCGCCAGGGCTACACGGCAGCTCCTGTCGTCGCGCTGATCTTCCACCCCTCCGAGCCGCGCGCGACCCCAGACTGCTACGAGACCCAGTTACGCCAGGCGGGCGCGACCTACGAGCGGCTGACAATCGCCGGCTTTACGGTGCTGCTGTGGCGCCGTGGCCCACCCGAACGCGGAATCAAGCCGTGCTGACGTGGGCGTGGCCCCCCAGAATTGGAGGCTGGGGAGCCATACCTGGCGACACAGTGGGAATAGCGGGAACGTACGACATGGTGGCGAACGCTTCTTCACGCTCGGGATGCATAGCCTGCCGACGCCCGATTTGTAATACGGCATTGTCAATGCGCCCTTTTCCTACAGCGACACTAAAGCATACAATGCTGCTCACGATATGCCAGTGGGGGATTTGTCCGCGTCAATATGTCAATATGCGCTAGGAGGACGGGTCATGCAGATTGAAACAATTCTTAGCCAGATTGATTTGGGAGCGATGGCCTTGCCTGAGTTTCAGCGGGGCTACGTGTGGAATCGCGATCAGGTCCGCCGGCTCATGCTGTCGTTATACCGGCGCTACCCTGTTGGCAGTCTGCTTGTGTGGGTGACACGGACTGATAGCGCGGCGGCGAAAGGCGATGCACAACTCCAGCCAGGCTACGTGAAGCTGTTGCTCGATGGCCAGCAGCGCATGACGTCGCTATATGGCATCGTGCGGGGAACGCCGCCTCCGTTTTTCGATGGCAATCCTACTGCCTTCACCGGCCTGTACTTTCATCTTGAGGATGAGACGTTCGAGTTCTATGCGCCTCTAAAGATGAAGGACAATCCTCTCTGGATTGATGTGACGGAACTGATGCAAAATGGGGTAGCGCCCGCCATCGCCCAGCTATTTTCCGACCCTGCCTTGGCAGCACATCCGAAGCGCTACATTGAGCGCCTAAATGCGATTCATGGCATTCTCAAAATTGACTTACATATCGAGGAAGTATCCGGTACAGACAAGACCGTGGACATCGTGGTCGAGATTTTCAACAACGTCAATAGTGGCGGCACGAAACTATCGAAGGGCGATCTCGCGCTGGCGAAAATCTGCGCGGCCTGGCCGGAAGCGCGCAATGAGATGAAAGCGACACTTGCGCGCTGGGCACAGGCCAGGTACGACTTTGAACTTGACTGGTTGCTTCGCAATATCAACACTATCGTTACCGGCGAGGCACTTTTCTCCGCACTTAAGGATGTCACCGTGCCTGCCTTCGAGGATGGGCTACGGCAGGCTGAAGCAGCCGTCAACTATCTCCTCAACATGATTGCTGGTCGGCTTGGCCTCGATCATGATCGTGTGCTTGGCGGTCGCTATGCCTTTCCTGTCATGAGCCGGTATCTGATGCAGCGTGGCGGCAAGCTCAAAGATGTGCATGAGCAAAATCACTTACTTTACTGGTACATTCACAGTTTTCTGTGGGGGCGCTTCACTGGCTCAACCGAGTCAGTCATCAATCAGGATTTGCGGATAACTGATGTGCTCGATGACGGCACGCTTGACCGCTTGATCGAGCAACTGCGGCGATGGCGCGGCGATCTCGTCGTTCGCCCAACCGATTTCTCTGGTTTCGGTCTGGGGGCGCGTTTTTATCCATTGCTCTACTTACTGACACGAGTCTATGGCGCGCGTGATTGGGGGACTGGATTGCCGCTCTCGGCAAACTTGCTGGGAAAACTCAGCACGCTTCAGGTTCACCATATCTTTCCTAGAGCATTGCTCTACAAGCATGGCTATAACCGCGCCGAAGTCAATTCGCTGGCGAACTTCTGTTTCCTCACACAGACGACTAATCTTGACATTAGTGATACGCCACCCGCAATCTACTTCGCGCAGGTGGAGGCGATGCAGCCAGGTGCACTCGCGTCACAGTGGGCGCCTCTTGATCGCGCACTCTGGCAAATTGATCGGTATCGCGATTTCCTTAAGGCACGCCAGGAACTGCTCGCCAATGCCGCCAACACCTATCTTGAACAACTGCTGACTGGCGCCGTAGCAACGACCACTGCCAATTACGCTACGGCGATCAGCGCGCGACCGGCCGTTGTGACGGAGGAACTCGCTGAGGAAGAGGAAATTCGCCAGTTAGGAGCCTGGATGGCAGAGCGCCAATTGCCCGCACCCGAACTCGACTACGAGATTGCCGACCCCGACACCGGCGCGGTGCGCGCTATTATTGATGCAGCCTGGCCGAAGGGCATACAGGAGGGCTATAGCCAGCCAGTTGCGCTCCTACTCAACGAGGAAAAGAGCACCGAAACACAGGTCAGCGAAGCTGGTTATCGTTACTTCACGACGACGGCCGCGCTACGTTCCTACGTAGAGAACGAGATCGAGCGCGTTCCGACCCATATGCTCGTGGCGCTGGCCTCGTAGCCGGAGCGGGATGTGCTAACGGCTACCAACCGTGAGCGCCGTAGGAGTATGCAATGAGCAAACGCATTGTCGTCACCGGCGGCAGTGGGAAGGCGGGGCGCGCGACCGTGCGCGAACTACTCGACCACGGCTACGAGGTGCTGAACGTAGACCTCGCGCCGCCGCCGGAACCCCAGAGCGGCAAGTTCCTCCGGGCGGACCTGACGCAACTCGGCCAGGTCTACGAAGTGTTGCGCGGCGCGGTGGCGGTTGTCCACCTGGCGGCGATTCCGGCGTCGGGCATTCGCACCGAGGAAGTGACGTTCCGCGAGAATATCAGCACAACCTACAACGTCTTCAGCGCGGCGGTCGCGCTTGGGCTGGAACGGATCGTCTGGGCGTCGAGTGAGACGACGCTCGGTCTGCCGTTCGACAACCC
>DASUBC010000674.1:0-3772 GCA_035763465.1 Thermomicrobiales bacterium | reverse complement strand
CGGGCGCGTTGTCAATCTGGTCGTAGGCCACGAACTGCGCCCCGCCCGAGAGGGCCAGCACCTTGGTGATCGCCGCCGTCAAGGTCGTCTTGCCGTGGTCCACATGCCCAATCGTGCCCACGTTGATGTGCGGCTTCGTCCACTCAAACCGCTGCTTCGCCATCGTTGCTATTCCTCCCTACCACGGTGTGATCCACTCATCCAGGGACGCGAAACGGAGGGAAGCGCCCGTGCCTCCCTCCGTTGGCGCATCAGCGCCGGTTCTTCGCCGCCAGTTCGTCGGCCAGCGCCTGTGGCAGCGGCGCGTAATGGTCAAATTCCATCGAGTAGACAGCGCGGCCCTGCGTCATGGATCGCAGCGAGCCGACGTAGCCGAACATATTCGCCAGCGGCACCATCGCGCGCAGCACCTGCGCGTTGCCGCGCATCTCCATGCCGCTGATGTGGCCGCGCCGGCTATTGAGGTCGCCCATCACGTCGCCCATGAACTCCTCCGGCGTCGTGACTTCGACCTTCATCACCGGCTCCAGCACCTGCGGCGCGCCCTTGCGGATGGCTTCTTTGAAGGCCATCGAGCCGGCGGTGGAGAAGGCCATTTCGGAGGAGTCCACCGGGTGGAACGAGCCGTCTAATAGGCTGACCTTGACATCCACCACCGGGTAGCCGGCCACGCCGCCGCTCTGCATCGCGCCCTGGATGCCCTTATTCACCGCCGGGATGTACTCGCGCGGGATGACACCGCCGACGATCTTGTCGTCGAACTCGTAGCCCTTGCCCTGCTCCTGCGGCTCGACTTCGATGACGACATGGGCGAACTGGCCCTTGCCGCCCGTCTGCCGCACGAAGCGGTGGTCAACGCGCGCTGGCCGCGTGATCGTCTCGCGGTAGGCGACCTGTGGCTTGCCGATGTTCGCCTGCACGCCGAACTCGCGCATCATCCGGTCAGCCATCACTTCCAGGTGCAATTCACCCATGCCGGAAATAATGGTCTGCCCCGATTCCTCGTCGGTCCGGACCCGGAATGTCGGGTCTTCCTCGGCCAGGCGCACGAGCGCGTTCGTCAGTTTGTCCTGATCCGCGCGCGACTTCGGCTCGACCGACTGGTCAATCACTGGCTCAGCGAAGACGATGGACTCCAGCATGATCGGCTCGTCCTGATCGCAGAGCGTGTCGCCGGTCATCGTGTAGCGCGGGCCGATAATCGCCGCGATGTCGCCCGCCGCGACCTCGGTGATCTCCTCGCGGTGCGCGGCGTGCATCTGCAAGAGGCGGCCGACGCGCTCGCGCTGCCCCTTGGTGCTGTTATAGGCATACGACCCGCTCGTCAGCCGGCCGGAATAGACGCGAATGAAGGCGAGCTTGCCGACGTGGGGATCGCTGACAATTTTGAACGCCAGTGCCGCGAAGGGGCCATTGGGATCGACCTCGCGGGTCAGTTCTTCGCCGGTCTTCGGATCGGCGCCGGTGATGGCCGGCACATCGAGCGGCGAGGGCAGATAGTCCACGACCGCGTCGAGCAGCAACTGCACGCCCTTGTTCTTCAACGCCGACCCACAGAGGATCGGCACCAGCGCGCCCGACACGGTGGCCGCGCGCAGGGCCGTGCGAAGTTCGGCGGGCGCGATCGTTTCGCCATCGAGGTAGCGTGTCAGCAGGTCTTCGTCGGTCTCGGCGATCGCTTCCAGCAACTCCAGTTTGCGTGCTTCGACCTCGTCGGCCAGCTTCGCCGGCACGTCGGTGCGCTCGATATTCTGGCCCAGCTCATCGTGGTAGAGATAGGCGCAGCCATCAATCAGGTCTACCAGCCCCTCGAACTCAGACTCAGCGCCGATCGGCAAGTGGACGACCGCGACCTTCGCGCCCAGGCGTTCCTTGGTCATCTCGACAGTGCGCCAGAAGTTCGCGCCGAGGCGGTCCATCTTGTTGACGAAGCAGATGCGCGGCACATGGTACTTGTCGGCCTGCCGCCAGACGGTCTCGGACTGCGGCTCGACGCCGGCGACCGCGTCGAAGACGACGACACCGCCATCGAGCACGCGCAGACTCCGCTCGACCTCGACCGTGAAGTCTACGTGGCCGGGCGTGTCAATGATGTTGATGCGGTGGTCTTTCCACGAGCAGGTGGTCGCCGCCGCAGTGATGGTGATGCCGCGCTCGCGCTCCTGCGCCATATAGTCCATCGTCGCCGCGCCGTCGTGCGTCTCGCCCATCTTCCGCACCCGGCCGGTGTAGAAGAGGATGCGCTCGGTCGTCGTGGTCTTGCCGGCGTCAATGTGGGCGATGATACCGATATTGCGCGTGCGCTCTAAGGTTGTTCGCCACGCGGTGTTCGCCTGCGTCTTGAGATCGGTAGCCATGGTGTTGCTCTATTGTCCCCTCTGCCGCCCCAGGCGGCGAATGACGAATGACGAGTGTTGAATGACGAATCCCCACGAGCGGAACGACATTCGTCATTCGGCACTCGTTATTCGTCATTCGCTAGAAGCGATAGTGTGCGAACGCCTTGTTCGCGTCGGCCATGCGGTGCGTATCCTCGCGCCGCTTGACGGTCGCGCCGGTATTGTTGGCGGCGTCGAGCATCTCGGCGGCCAGTTTCTCCGCCATGGACTTGCCGTTGCGCGCGCGGGCCGAGGCGAGCATCCAGCGAATCGCCAGCGCGAAGCGGCGGTCGCCCTCGATCGTCACCGGCACCTGGTAGGTCGCGCCGCCGACGCGCTTCGGCTTGACCTCGATCACCGGCGTGGCATTCCGCATCGCCTGCTCCAGCACGTCGAGCGCGTCGCGGCCGGTGCGCTGATTGACCAGATCGAGCGCGCCATACATGATGCGCTCGGCTGTGCCCTTCTTGCCCCGCTGCATGATCTTGTTGACCATCCGCGTCACGAGAACGCTCTGATACCGCGGGTCCGGCAGCAATTCGCGCTTGACGACTTTGGCTCGCCTCGGCATCGGTACTCCCTCGTCTTCACTGCCCGGACGTTCGCTCGACGCCCGGACGTCCACTCATGGCGCCGCCGCGCCGGGTAACCGGCGCGGCTGGTTGCTGCACGCGGCAGGGTGTCCGTTCACCCGGCTGCGCTGTGCGCCACTCACACTGAAGAGCGGTCGACCGAAACGTCGGGCCGCTCTTCACCGTTGATCCTCGGTTCCGCAGTCGTTCGCGCGCGTGCGACGCGTGGTCCGCGCCGCCCGCCAGGCTTACTTCTTCGGAGCCTTCGTGCCGTACTTCGACCGCCCCTGCTTGCGGTTCTCGACCCCGCGCGTGTCCAGGGCGCCGCGGATGATGTGGTAGCGCACGCCGGGCAGGTCTTTGACGCGCCCGCCGCGAATGAGGACTACCGCATGCTCCTGCAAATTGTGCCCCTCGCCAGGGATGTACGCCGTCACCTCTTGCATATTGGTGAGGCGCACACGGGCGATTTTCCGCAACGCGGAGTTCGGCTTCTTTGGCGTCATGGTGCGGACCTGGGTGCAGACACCACGCTTCTGGGGCGACCCGGTGCCCCAGGTCGTCCGCCCTTTGAGGGCGTTGTAGGTATAGCGCAGTGCCGGCGCCTTGACCTTCTTCTTGACGCTCTTCCGGCCTTTACGGACCAACTGGTTTATCGTCGGCATCGGTTTACTCCCTTACGGCGGTGGGGCTGCCCGGCTCGCTACTGGTTTGTGCTGGTGTGCTACCGTCGTCCCCCACCGGCGAGGGACCATCCCTCGACACAACGCGGGCCGGGTGACCGGCCCACGCACAAGAAGGGAGTATAACAACGGGGTGCTG
>DASUBC010000673.1:0-4728 GCA_035763465.1 Thermomicrobiales bacterium | reverse complement strand
AGGGGCTGCTCAAACTGGCGCCGCCGCTGGTCGCCCGCCTGGGGCGGCGCCAGGAAGCGGCCAGCTGGGCCGGCCCCAAGCGGTATCTGGAAGGCTAGTTCGTCCACGTTGCTCGTCTGGATTCGCCCGGCGCGGGGGCGCTGCGGCCGGGACTACCTGCGGCGCCGCCGCTCCGGCAACACTCACGCTGTCACTCTACGCGCTTCCTCGCGAGGAAGCGCGCTTCACGTTGTAGTTTTTGGGCCTGGTCATGTGGTGGATGTTGGCGGCATCGCCAACATTGGGAGCGCCGCCAACATTCAGGCGAGCTGTTAGCGTGAAGGCCGCCGTCTCGCGGGGCCAAAGGCACCGAACAGCGGCGATCCCGTGCCCAACACGAAACCGAAATCGTACCAGTTGCCGCTCCTGGCAGCGTTATAGAAGGGATAGTCGTGCCAGGCCCCGAAGACGTGGACAATCAGGAGAATCCAGGCGGTCACGCCATTCCAGACACCCCAGAGAAAATTCTGCCACCACATAGCAATCTCCTACCAGAGGGACGTTCAGCCGCCGCGCTACTACCGCCTCTGCGTGATGGTTCAACGGATTGCGTCAGCGGTGGCCGGTGCGCTCGCCGCCAGGCTATCGGCCAACCCTGCGGCCCACGCGGCGGCGCGGGCCAGTTCGCCGGCTTCGAGTGCCACCTGCTCGGGGTTCGTGGACCCGCCGACGAAGAAACTCTCTTCGCGCGCGATTACCTGCGCTCCCGCCTGGCGCAGCTCGTGCGTGATGCCGGCGCCTGCCGAGCCGGACAGCCAACGAGGCCAGTGCAGGCGCGTGTCGAAGGCCGCCGCAGCGACGCCCTGGAGCGCCTGCGGCGTGAGCCGGGCGAAGAATTCCGCGGCAGGCGCCGTCATCCGGTGTCCTTCGGTCGGGCTGCCGACCAGCACAAGGTCCGTTTGCGGCGGCAGGACCGCCGGGGTCTCCTCTGCTGGCAGCAACTGCACGGGACCGCGCGACTGGAGTTCGTTGGCGATCGCCTCCGCGATGTGCTTGGTGTTGCCAAAGTGCGAGGCGTAAATCACGACGCTGTTCATGGCGAGGTTCCTCCGTCATTGAGCCGGCGCCCGTATCGTTGCCTAGCAGCAGTGGATGGGGGAGCGGCGCCATCGAATACTCCCCTTCCATAAAGAGTAGCGCCCCTGAGTTGCCGTCGAGGATGACGTAGGTCGCTGGCAGGTGAATGACCAGCCCGCCGCAGCCCGGTGCGGCTTACTGGCCGGGCGCCGCGAGGAGGTGGCCGAGCACGCGCGCCTTGACCAGTTCGACCAGGAGCAGGTAGGTGCCGGTCGCCAGGGCGAGGAAGACGAAGTAGGCCACCGGCAAGGGCAGGAAGCCGAGTGTCGCGCCGAGCGGCGTGAAGGGCAGGCCAATCCCCACGGCGACGATCAGCAGAGTGGTCAGCGTGAGCGGCCGGCTGGGGCGGCTCCGCCACGGCCGGCCCAGCGTACGGATGACGAAGATGACCAGCGTCTGCGTCGCCAGCGATTCAACGAACCAGCCCGTGTGGAAAGCCGGCTCGCTGGCATGAAAGAGGCGCAACAGGACAAAGAAGGTCAAGAAGTCGTAGAGCGAGCTGAGCGGGCCGATCCCGAGCATAAAGCGGCGAATCAACGCGATGTCCCAGCGGCGTGGCTGCTGGATCCACTGCTCGTCCACCGCGTCGGTCGGAATGGTGACCTGCGCGAGGTCGTAGAGGAAGTTGTTGAGCAGAATTTGCGTCGGCAACAACGGCAGGAAGGGCAGCAGCAGCGTCGCGCCCGCCATGCTGACCATGTTGCCGAAGTTCGAGCTGGTGCCCATCAGCAGGTATTTCATGACATTCCCGAACGCCTTGCGCCCTTCGAGAATACCCTCGTGCAGCACGCGCAAACCACGCTCGAGCAAGATGAGATCGGCGGCGTCCTTGGCGATGTCCACGCCGTCCGCCACGGAGATTCCCACATCGGCCGCGTAGAGCGAGGGCGCGTCGTTGATCCCGTCACCCAAAAAGCCGACGACATGGCCGCGCCGTTGCAGCGCCACAATGATCCGGTTCTTCTGCGCCGGTGAGACCCGCGCGAAGACCGTGGTCGCCTCCGCCACCGCGCCGAGCGCCGCGTCGCTGATCCGGTCGAGGTCTGTGCCGAGCACCAGCCGCGCATCGGGCAACCCGACCTGCGCGCAGACGTGTCTCGCGACCAGTTCGTTGTCGCCGGTCAGAATCGTGACCCGGACGCCGTCGCGCTGGAGCGCGGCGAGGGCCGCCGCCGCGTCCGGGCGCGGCTCGTCGAAGAAGGTCACGAAGCCCACCAGGGTCAAATCCTGCTCATCCGCGACCGTGTAGGCCGGTTGTGGCGCTACCAGGCGATAGGCGACGGCCAGCACCCGGTACCCCTGTGCGCTGAGGGCGCGGTAGATCGCGGCCGGCGAGGTTGGTTCATCGTCCGGCGGCAGCGGTTGTGGAGTATCACCGGCGAGCAAGGTAGCGCAGCGCGCCAGCACGCTCTCTGGCGCCCCCTTGGTGATGAGCAGGCGCTGGCCGGCGGTCTCGATAATGACGGAGAGACAGCGCCGCTCGAAGTCGAAGGGAATCTCACCGTGTTTGGGATACCTGGCCGGATCAACCTGGCCCCCCGCGAGGATGGCGGCGTCGAGTGGGCTGCTGATGCCGGTCTCGCAGGCGCTGTTGAGCCGCGCATACTCCAGAGCGCGCACGTCGGGGTGTCCGTGCGCATCGAGCGCCTGGTCGAGCGTCATCACGCCGCTGGTGAGGGTGCCGGTCTTGTCGCTGCACAGCACATCGAGTGCGCCGAAGTTCTGAATCGCCTCAAGGTGCTTGACGATGACCTGGCGCCGGGCCATGTGGACCGCGCCCTGTGTCAAGGTCACGGTGACAATCATCGGCAGGAATTCGGGGGTCAGCCCTACCGCCAGAGCCACCGCGAAGAGCAGCGAGTCGAGCGGCGGCCGGTGGGCCGCGAGGTTGACCAGCAGCACGAACAGCACCAGGAACAGGACCGTCCGGCCGATGAAAAGCCCGAACTGCCGCGTGCCGTGCTCGAAGGCCGTCACTGGCGGGCGCGCGGCCAGCCGCGCGGCGATATCGCCAAAGGCGGTGCGCGGGCCGGTCGCGGTGACGACGGCGATCGCGGATCCGCTGATCACGGAGGTGCCCAGGAGCACGAGATCGGGTCGCGCGGCCGGGTTACCGCTGTCCACTGGCGCGCTCGGCACGGCGCGCTTCTCGACCGGCAGCGATTCGCCGGTCAGCGCGGCTTGCTGCACATGGAGATCCTGCGCCGCCAGGAGCCGGGCATCGGCCGGCACCAGGTCGCCGGCGGCCAGGCGGATCACATCCCCCGGCACGACCTCGCGGCGCGGAATCTCGCGCCAGACGCCATCGCGCTGCACGGTCGCCGTGAGGGTGATGATGGCGCTCAGGCGGGCGGCAGCGCGCCCGGACCGCCAGGTCTGCACAAGACTCAGCGTGAGGCTGAGACCGACGATCACCAGGATGATCAGCGCGTTGACCGGCTCACCAAGAAACGCCGACACCAAACTGGCGAGCACGAGAATGACGACGAGGGGGCTGCTCAACTGCTGCCCTACCTGCCATATCCCGGCGAAGCGCTGGCGCGGCGCTGGCTCGTTCGGTCCCAGCGCCGCCAGCCGGCGTGCGGCCTCCTCCTGGGTCAGGCCCGGCGCCAGCGACGCTGGCGCCGGCATACTGGCGGGCATGGCCGGCGCGGTTGCCATCAGCGTCCTGCTCAGGCCGACGGATCGTAGCGCTGGGCCGCTTCCTGGCGTTGCTGCTGCCGCGCGGCGACCACCTGACGGCCAGCGCGCAGCCAGCTGGCTACCTCAGCGACCCGGCGGCCGAGCGCCACAGCCTCCGTACGCTCCTCGGCGGTCAGCCCCTGATAGCCACTCGCGCCGGTGATCGCGGTGGCGCCATAGGGGGCGGCGGGCTGCTCAAGAATTGGGCGCTGCTGGCCCGGCGTGACCACGATCATGCCGAGGTGCATCATGAGCGTCAGCATCGAGTGGAGCGCCTGCTCGTTGCCGCCGTGCGGCGTAGCCGAACTGGTGAAGGCCGCGCCTGGCTTATCCTGAAAGAGGTAGTGGTGCCAGGGGCGCGTGCGGTCGAGGACGGCGCTGCTGGCGGTGGCGCTGTCCTCGAAGAAGCGCTTGAGGGGGGCGGCCATCGAGCCGAAATAGGCGGGCGCGCCGAAAACGAGCGCGTCGGCGGTGGCAAGCCGATCCAGCAGTTTGTCTCGGCGGGCCAGCACCTGGCCGCGCGTCTCGGCGACGGCGGTCTGGTCGGGGGCGAGGCGCGGTTCCTCGATGGGCTGGTCTTCGACTTCGAGCAGCGCGGCCTCGACGCCGGCTACCTGTCGCGCGCCCTCGGCGACTAGCGCGGCCAGTTCCCTGATGGCGCCGAACCGGCTGTAGTAGACCACCAGCACCCGCAGCGGTAGCTCGGGCGAGGCGGTGGACGAATTCGCTGGCGTACTCATTGGGCCTCCTTGCCGGGAACGGTTGGCTCGCGCCGGCCATGTCATTCTTGCGCCCCGATCATTCCTGGCTATTGCCGGCCAGCTTGATGACGGTCAGGGGCAGGTCGGCCTGCGCCACTGTCAGCAACGGATCGCCCGGCGCCTCGGCTGCTGGCGCGACGCGTAGCAGCGCCAGGCGCGCCAGCGCCAG
>DASUBC010000672.1:0-2665 GCA_035763465.1 Thermomicrobiales bacterium | reverse complement strand
TCCTGTGCGACATCGGGTTCCCCGATTCCCTTCCCTGCGCCGGCTTCGGGCGGTTGCAGCGGCGACCCCGAGCGACAGTGATGCTCCAATGATTGAGAGCGGCAGTGTAGCGTACATCCTGAGCGATGCGCAATCGGATGGTGCCGGCGGGCGCAGGCAACAGTTGTCAGGATCAGGCAGCATGGCGCTGGTAGGAGCGCTGGCGCGGAGGGCGCAACGTCATGGCCTCCTGCCAGCGGCCACTCTTGAGCCAGGTGCGCACGGTGGCCACCGCCTCGGCGCCCGCCACCTGCCAACACATGCCCGGCTGTTTGAGCCGCAAGCCGATGACGTGCCGACAGCCGCTCTCGATGAGACCACTGCCGATTTGGAAGCCCTGGGCACGATAGCGCGGATAGTCCATGCGGTGGCGGTTGTTGGTGACGTAGCTGATGGCGGCCGCAACGGCATCGCCGCCCTCCCGCTGGGCCTCAAGGGCGGCCAGGACCGCCGCGATGTCGCCTTGCCAGAGGTCGGCTTGGCGGTCGTGCGCCCACTGGCGGGCGAGGTCGGTGCCCTCGCCATAGATTGCGACCGCGGCGGCCCAGAGATACTGGACGGCATGATACCAATCGACGATCTGGATCGCGTCGGGGAAGTGCTCGGCCACCAGGTTCCAGATCCAATGGGCTCCATCGCCAATGGCCACCACCGTCGGGGCCTGGTCGACGCCCCGCCGGGCCGCCTCGCACCAGAGCAAGCGACCAAAGGCGTCTGGCGGCTGGACCGCCGCGACGTAGCTGGCCTGCTGGGCACGCAGGACGGGCGCGGTGGGTTGGGCGGGACGGGGTTCCGCCACGGTGGTGTAGACCGCGCCCAGCTTACACTCCTTCCAGCCGTCTGCGGTCGGCAGCAGCACCCCATCGAGTGAGACGTAGAGCCGCTCCGGGGGCTGCGCGGGCGGCGCGGGGAGCTCGCCGGCCCAGGTAGCGGTCACCGTGGCCTCCTCGGCGGCGATGAGCGCCTGCCCCAGACGCTCCGTGGCCGCGCGCACCAGGTTGGGGCAGACATGCACCAGGGTGAGCTTGTCCAGCACATGGGCTGCCTGGGCGAAGGACTCCTCCTGGGCGCCCAAGAGGGCCAGCAGTTCGTCGAGACCGGCACTGGTGCTGCCGGCGACGATCCCGAGTTGGTGATCCAGGGGGATCGTGCCGTGGTGACAGTGGGCACAGTAATAGTAGGGGCGACGGAGGGTGATCGGGCCCAGCACGGTCCGGACCTGGGCCAGTCGCCAGCGCGCAAAGGCGGCGGCGTGGCCGCAGGCGCAGGCGACCGTGGGGGCGGGCGCGCGGCACGCGCTCAGCTGGACCACACCCGTCAAGAGCGCCGTCCCCAGCGCCTTCACCCGCGCGAGCGTCTGCTGCTCGACATCCGCCAAGGTCCGCGGTTCGGCCTGCACCCACGCGCTCAACTCCCGCACGATGGTGGTGAGCTGCGCCGTCAGCGCCGCCACCACTGCCTCCGAGCTGCTCGGACCTGTGGTAGGCTCCATCGCGTCCTCCTTCTGGCTCGCGTTGTGGCTCGATCGATAGCTGACCGCAGCCTACGCGATCCTCCAGAAGGAGGCACCCCTCCCTGACAACTGTTGCCTGCGCCCCGGCCGAGTATCGCCGATGCACCACCCATTCCGGCGACCGATACCATCGCGTGCAGGTGACGCCTCCTGCCGATGTGGCCAACCGCAGGCAGGAGAGCTTCCCCAGCTGCGCGGCGCGCGTGCTCGCACCGCGCACCCGGTTGCCGGCGTCGCCGCGAGGTATTAACCTTCAGGTATCGAACAAACGAACACCGCGGGGGAAGGGGAGCCTTCATGGGGAGGGCATGCCGCGCGCTGGCGACGGCGCTGCTACTGACCGCGCTGGTCGCGGGGACGGCAGGGGCAGCCGCGCCGGCCAATGACGCGTTTCAACAGACCTGGGCGCGCACCGACCAGCCGGTGGCCGCGCTGCAGACCGCGCGCAGCTGGCTGTGGGGGCCGGAGGCGCTGACCGGCCCGCTGCGTGAGGCGTACGCCGGGGCGCCGGGCGGCCTGCGCACAGTGCAGTACTTCGACAAGTCGCGCATGGAGCTGAACGACCCGTCGGGCGATCCGGCGAGCCCCTGGTACGTCACCAACGGCCTGCTGGCCACCGAACTGATCAGCGGGCGCATGCAAGTGGGCGCGAACTCCTTCGTGCCGCGTGCCCCCGCGGCGATCAATGTCGCCGGCGACCCGAATGACCCCGCCGGGCCGACCTACGCCACGTTTACGTCGCTGCTGGGCGCGGCGCCCGCCGCCGATGGCGCGCCGATCACACGCCGATTGGCGCGCGACGGCACCACCCGCGACGACCCCGCGCTGGCTGGCGCCGGGGTGACGGCGGCCGAGCACGTGCGCGTCACGGCGCTCGACCACCAGGTCGCCTCGCCGTTCTGGGCCTTCATGAACAGCCTGGGGCTTGTCGTACAGAACGGGCAGGTGGCGCGCGCTCCGCTCTTCCCCAACGCTTTCTACGCCACCGGGTACCCGATCAGCGAGGCGTACTGGACGACGGTCGAGGTCAGCGGGGTTGCGCGCGACGTGCTGGTGCAGTGCTTCCAGCGTCGCTGCCTGACCTACACGCCGAGCAACCCGGCCGGCTGGCAG
>DASUBC010000671.1:0-5826 GCA_035763465.1 Thermomicrobiales bacterium | reverse complement strand
ATGCTGCATATGTTGCAGACGGGCAAGCCGCTCAGGAACTAGGGAGTGATGAGGGCTGACGAGGGTCGAAAGTCGGAAAGTCGAAGGTCGAAGGTCGCTCGCAATGAGGCGGTGGCTTCCTGACAACCAGCGTTCGTAGATCGCTACCAGCGTTGACCAGAGAGACCTTCGACTTTCGACCTTCCGACCTTCGACCCCTATAGTCAAGGAGCGCCATCATGGTGAAGGAAGCAGTCATCGTCGCGGGGGCACGGACGGCGGTGGGCAAGGCGCCGCGTGGCACGCTGAGGGCGACGCGGCCGGACGATATGGCCGCCGCCGTGCTCGACACGGTGGTGAAACAGGTCGAGGGCAAGCTGGAACCGGCGGAGATCGAGGACGTCGTCCTCGGCTGCGCCATCCCAGAATCGGAGCAGGGTTTCAACGTCGCGCGCGTGGCCGCACTGCGCGCCGGGCTGCCGGACAGCATTCCCGGCACGACGGTCAACCGCTTCTGCTCATCAGGCTTGCAGACGATCGCGCAGTCGGCCGAGCGGATCATGGCCGGTTTCGGCACGGCGATTCTCGCTGGCGGCACCGAGAGCATGAGCATGGTGCCGCAGATGGCCGGGCGGCTCGCGCCAAATCCCTACCTGGTGGAGACACACCCCGATGTCTACCTCGGCATGGGGCTGACCGGGGAGAACGTCGCGAAAGAATGGCATGTCAGCCGCGAAGACCAGGACGCCTTCGCGCTGCGCTCGCACCAGCGCGCCGTCGCCGCGATTGACGGCGGCCGGTTCAAGGACGAGATCGTGCCCCTGCCGGTCAAGTTCACCTACGTGGACGACGGCGGGCGCGTGCGGACGCAGGAGACCGTCTTCGACACCGACGAAGGGCCGCGCCGCGATACCTCGCCGGAGGCGCTGGCGAAACTGCGGCCCGTCTTCGCCGCCAAGGGCACAGTCACGGCCGGCAACTCCTCGCAGACGAGCGACGGCGCGGCGGCGGTGCTGGTGATGGAGCGCGAGTTCGCAGAATCGCGCGGGTTGAAGCCACTGGCGCGCTTCATCGCGTTCGCGGTCGGCGGCGTGCGGCCGGAGGTGATGGGCATCGGTCCGGTCGTCGCGGTGCCGAAAGTGCTCAAGCTGGCGAACCTGAACCTCGAAGATATGGACCTGATCGAACTGAACGAAGCCTTCGCCGCGCAGTCGGTTGCGGTCATCCGCGAACTGGGCATGGACCCGGAGAAGGTCAACGTCAACGGCGGCGCGATCGCGCTCGGCCACCCGATGGGCGCGACCGGCGCCAAACTGACCGTGCAGATTCTCGACGAGCTGCGCCGCCGTGGTGGCCGCTATGGCATGGTCACGATGTGCGTTGGCGGCGGCCAGGGGGCAGCGGGAATTTTTGAACTGCTGGACTGAGGCCGGGCACGGCTGAAGGAACAGGACGCCAGTTGAGGCCGCTGGGGGCGGTGTCAACGGTCCTGACGCCGCTGCTCGCGCGCCACTAGCCTTGCGGGCGGGGGCATTGGCCCCCGCCCGCTCACGCCTTACGCCAGCTGCGGTTTACGCTCGCCCCGCACACGCCACCGGGGACGGCGTAGTAGCCCTTCGCGCCGAATTCATTCGACACAGCCGCTCAGCGGCGCCGCGCTGACCGGAACAAACCTACTTCCTCTACTCTCTCCTCCCGGATCGGCTACAATGGCCCAGGCTTGGCCGGAGCAGGCAGGCGAGCGTGCGGGTGCGCGCGACAGCAACACAGCAGAGGTTACGCATGGCGTCGGCCCAGCAGCAACGGCCAGTGATCTCAATCGTGCTCCCGTTATACAACGAAGAATCGGTCCTGCCAGCGTTGCACGCGCGCCTGACGCGCGCTCTGGCCGGCGAAGCGCCGTACGAGCTGGTTTTCGTCAACGATGGCAGCAGCGACCGCACGCTGGCATTGCTGCGCGACATCGTCGCGCATGACTCCCATGTCGTCGTGCTCGATCTCTCGCGCAATTTCGGGCACCAGGCCGCCATTACGGCCGGATTGGAGGCGGCGCAAGGCGACGCCATCATCTTGATGGACGGCGATTTGCAGGATCCGCCTGAGGTCATCCCCGACCTGCTGGCGACCTGGCATACCGGCTATCAGGTGGTCGTCGCGCGGCGGCGCTCGCGCCAGGATCGCGGCCTGCGCGGTCTGCTCTTTCGCCTCTTCCATCAGCTCTTTGGCTGGGTCAGCGACTTCCCGATTGACGCGGACACCGGCATCTTCGGCTTGCTGGACCGGCGCGCGGCCCAACAGTTGATCGCGCTGGAAGAGCGGAATCGCTTCTTGCCGGGCCTGCGAAGCTGGATCGGCTTTCAGCAGACCACCATCTGGTACGACCGCGCTGCCCGCGCCGCCGGCGAGCCGAAGCAGACCGTCGGGCGGCTCTTTCGCTACGCCTTCGACGCCATCTTTTCGTTCAGTTACAAGCCGCTGCGCCTGAGCTGGCTCTTCGGGTTTATTGTCAGCACGCTTTCATTCATTTATGGCGCGGTGCTGCTGGTCATGCGCGTACTCGACATCAATGTGGTGCTCGGCTTCACGACGCCGACCGTCGCGATCATGTTCCTGGGCGGCGTCCAATTGATCACCATCGGCATCCTCGGCGAGTATCTCGGGCGCATCTACGACGAGGTGAAGCACCGGCCGCAATACATCGTCGCGGAGCGTATCGAGGCGCGGAACGGCCCTCACCCCCCAGCCCGTGACCCACTGTAGGTGGGTACCCCGCCGTGCGCGAGCGAGGGGGGCATAGGGTGAGGCGATGGCGCTGAGGTAGCCCGGGGGCTGAAGCCCCGGGCTGGGGGCTACGCCACGAAGGCCGGCCTGCGCCGGCCTGGAGTGGCACAAGGTTGGTGGCAATCACCAACAATGGAGTGAGCATAGCCCGCGCAGGCGGGCTTCGTGGCACGCGTGAGCGTGCCCTCAGCCCGGGGCGTCAGCCCCCGGGCTACCTCTCCAGCACCGCGCCAGTAACGAGCGACTACCGACTACCGTCTATCGTCTACCGTCTCTCCGAACGCACAACCACACGCGGCTTCATGCGTTATACTCCCAGCGCGTTAATTTGCCGGCTGGCCCACCCGTTGACGATCATGCCCGCAGTCGGTAGGCGTTGTCCAGTCTGGACGAACACCTGGCGGACGGCAGCTGGCGAAGTGTGATCGGCATACTGACGTGGGTGGCGATTGTGGTCGCCAGTATGGACCGCAATTGGTACTTTCCGGCGATTGACGCGTAGTACTGGTATTGGCTACGCTGTCCGCGATAGGTGTTCAACCAAGGCAGTCCCATGGCGCGAGGAGGCGTGTCATGGGCTAGGTTGGGTTGTGTCGGCTTCGTGGCCGCCGTGAATCTGCCCTGCGCGCAGGGAGCGCGACGGCGCCCGGCGAAGCGGACGCGGTGGAAGTACAACGGATGGGAGCGCAGATGACGAAGGTGCGAGTGAATCTGTGGCGGCTCTTCCTGAGCCTGGCCTTTATCTTGCCAGCGGCCGGCCCGTTCTTCGCTGCCCAGCCGGCGGCGGCGGACGGCGTCAATATCTCCAACATGGGCAACACATATTTCCAGGCGGAGGGGATCAGCCCGGATGGCGGGACGATCTGCGCCGTCTGGTCGCAGTTTGACACCGCGCCAAAAGGCGCGTATGTGCGCGTCTACAAGACGGCGTCGGGTACTTGGGCGCCGCCGCTGAGTAGCGGGCCAGTCTCGCTTTCGACCGATAACCCGGCGAACGCGAGTTCCACGAAGTGCGCGATTGATGCCCACGGCAACATTCACGCGGTCTGGCAGCAGTGCAGCGGCTCCTGCAACATCGCCTACCGGTTCTTGCCGGCGGGCGCTGATCCAGCGAATGCCGGCGCCTGGAGTCCCATTTCCATCATTGAAGCGAACTTCGACGGCCCGGACATTGACAGCCTCTATGCTGACCCGAACGGCAAGGTCTGGCTCGTCTATCGTAATTTCAATGGCGGGAATGGTGTCAGCCTAAGGGTCCGCTCCTGGAATCCAACCAGCGGGTGGAATGCCTCGGTGCAGGACATTGACACCGGCAGCGCGAGCTCCGAGAAGGCGCGTATCGGGGTTGACAATCAGGGCTACGTCCAGGTGGCCTGGCGGCAAGGGAACGATGGCGTCGGGTATACCTATCGCGACAAGACGACCGGGGCATTCCAGGCGCCGATCGTCCTGAGCGGGAGCGCCGGCGCCGGCATGGTCGGCCTGGCGGTCAATCGCACCTCGGGTGATGTGTACATCGTCTATCCGCAGAGCCTGACGAATGTCTTCTTCGTCAAGAAGACCGGCCCGACCGGCATGAGCCTGAGCAGCGCGCAGCTGGTCACGTCAACCGACAAGACGCTCCGCACGCAGATCGCCTGGTCGCAGAACGGCCGGCTACTGCTAACCTACGATGCCGGCGGGACGATCGCCGCGCGGACGAGCGAGGATGGTGGCGCCTCATGGGACGGGCAGATTACGCTCGCCGGGGCAGGCCAGGATCCCTGGATCGTCGCTGATGGGACCGGCGCGGGCTACATCACCTACAACAACAGCGGTGATGTGCGGTTCTCCACCATTGCGCCGAATACTCCTCCGACAGTCAGTGGCTTCAACGCCGTGTCGAACACGATGACGAGCGAGACGGTCCACTGGACGGTCAGCGCGCCGGCCACCAACCGCATCTACTTCTCCGCCAACGCAGCTCCCGATCCAAGTAACCCGGCGACGCCGACCATCGGCGATCCGACCGTGACGACGACACCAGCCATCACGCTGCGGAATCTCGTGCCGGGCACGACGTACTACTACATCGTGCGTTCGACGTCCGCGAGCGGTGCGAAATACTCGGACCCCCAGTCCTTCACGACGCCGAAGATCGAGCTTGTAGGCGTTCATGATGGCGCGGGCAATACCGAGAGCGGCGACGGCACCTTCTCGGGCCTCGTGCTCGCCCCGGCGGGCGCGACTCAGGCGACGTGGACGTGGACTGCCGGTGGTCAGAGCGGCCAATTCAATGTCGCCGCTGGACAGGTAAATCCGTTCGGCAACGCCACGCCGGTGAATGTCGCTGACAGCACCTACACGGTCACAGTCCATTTCAACGACGGCGCCCAGACGGCGATCTCCGCGCCGCTGCACATCGTGCCGTCGCTGGCGGCGCAGCCGACCTTTACTGATGTTGATCCCCACTCCACCTCGGCCTACGCAATTGCCATCTACGCCCTCCGGGCGCAGGGAATGATCAACGGCTACCAGGATTCGTACTGCGCTCAGACGGGGCGGACGGCCCCATGCTTCGGCCCACTCGATCCAGTCCAGCGTGCCGCGTCGGCCGCGCTGGTCGTGCGCGCTCTCGGCTGGCAGAGTGAGCAGGGTCTCGGGAACTTCTCCGACCAGGGGTTCACGGACGCGGAGTCCTGGAATGACGTGCGCGTGCTGGCCGACCGCTCCATCGCGTTCGGGTTCGGGGACGGCACTTACCGCCCGTCAACCTCGGTCTTCTGGGGGCAGATGATCTCCCTGATCACCCGCGCGATGGTCGCCAAGGGCTTCTGGCAGTGGCAAGATCCGAACACCTGCTTCCCAGGTGTTGGCACCAGCCAGCTCGATCAGCGCGATCTCGGCACGTACTGCCACTATGTGCCTGCGCTAGTAACCAACCCGGACTTCGCTAATGGCGCGGCCTACAAGACGCCGGCTCAGCGGCGCTTCGTAGCCTGGCTGCTATGGCAGGCTGTCCAGACAACACGGTAAGCGCAGAGGCGCAAACCTCGTCGTCAGTTGGGGCCAGGTGCGGTTGCACCT
>DASUBC010000670.1:0-4010 GCA_035763465.1 Thermomicrobiales bacterium | reverse complement strand
GATGTGCTCTTCCTCAACTACACTAATCCGATGGCGATGCTCTGCTGGGCGATGAGCCGCGCCACACCGATCAAAACCGTCGGCCTCTGCCACAGCGTGCAGGGGACAGCGGCGCACCTGGCGCGCATCCTCGGTATCCCCGAGCAGGAGATCAATTACGTCTGTGCCGGCATCAACCACATGGCCTTCTACCTGCGCTTCGAGCGCGCCGAACAAGACCTCTACCCCGCTCTGCGCCAGGTCATCGCCGATGGCCGCGTGCCGGACGACGACCGTGTGCGCTTCGAGATGCTGCGGCGGCTCGGCTACTTCGTCACCGAATCGAGCGAGCACTTCTCCGAATACACACCCTGGTTCATCAAGCGCGACCGCCCCGACCTGATCGAGCGGTTCAACATCCCACTCGACGAGTACCCGCGCCGCTGCGAGCGCCAGATCGCCGACTGGGACGAGATGCGCGCGGCGCTGGAGAGCACCGACTCGGAGGCGATCGTCCGCTACGAGCGCGAGCGGATGGAAAAGCGGATCGCGCGCATCAGCGCGCACGACCCGCTGCGCGGCGAGGAACTGCGCCGCCAGTGGGAGGCCGACCAGCGCACTCAGCACGTCTCGCATTCCGGCGAGTACGGCACGCTGATCATTCACAGCCTCGAAACCGGCCAACCGCGCGTCATCAACGGCAACGTGCCGAACCACGGGCTGATTGACAACCTGCCACAGGGCAGCTGCGTCGAAGTGCCCTGCCTGCTCGATAAGAACGGCGTGCAGCCGGTCGCGATTGGCGCGCTGCCGCCGCAGCTGGCCGCGCTGATGCAGACGAACGTCAACGTGCAGGGTCTGACGGTGGAGGCTGCGCTGACCGGCAAGCGCGAGCACATCTACCACGCCGCGATGCTCGACCCACACACCGCCGCCGAACTCGACCTCGACCAGATTCACGCTCTGGTAGATGACCTCATCGCCACCCACGGCGACTGGCTGCCGGCATTCGTGTAGGGGAGAGGGCCTCTCGTCAGCACCCTGCTGATCTACTGGCACGGCCTTGTAATGAGCCACTATCCCCTACCGGCTATCCCCTATCCCCTACCGGTCGTAGTTTCCCGGCCGGCCGGGGAGGAGGCCGCGCGCCTGCGGGCTGAGGTAGCGGTCCTGCGGGAAGAAGTTGGCGCGGGCGAGCCAGGCGCGCTCGTCGGTGCGGATGGCGAAGATGTGCGTCAACGCTTCTTCGGGGTCGGGCAGCGGCTCGCGTGGGCGGAGACAGAGGCCGCCGATCGCCCGCCCATGCTCCAATACGAGGATGCGCGCCCCGGCGGGCGTCGTGCGAAGCGGCACGAGATAGGTGCGGTCGGGGTACAGCCGGGATGGCTCCGGCAGCGCGCCGTCGCGCCGCAACCGGCGGTAGGCGTCCAGACCAAGAATACGGCGCGTCAGACGTGCGGCGCGCACTTGCGCCAGCCACGCCGTGCGCCGCGCCGCCGCCGCGCGCACCACCGCGCGTTCCGCGTTGACCAGCGCCAGCGCGCCCGCCGCCGCGACCGCGACCGCAGCCACAAGGCCCAGGATTACGGCGAGCACAAAGGAAAATGGCGCGAGCAAGACAATGACGACCGCTGTGATGCTGCTGACCAGCGCGAAGGCGAAAAGCGCACGCGAGTGCGCCCGCCGCACGGCGTTGCGCAGGCGGCGCTCCATGACGGCCAGCAATCCCAGCGCACCGCCTACAAGTGCGCCGAGCAGGATTCCCGCCAGCATGTAGCTGAACTCGCGCGTAAGACCCGCCACAGCAAGTCCAGCCACCAGGCCGGCGGCAGTCAGCCCCGCTAGCGTGCCTAGCGTCCGCGCCGCCAGCGCCACGTCACTGGCGAGCGCGCGGCTGATGCGTGCAAGAGGTCCACGCCGCCGCTGCCGCACTCCTTGCCGCCTCAGCCGCTCGTCCATCGCCCGCCTCCGCGCCCGTCGTCTGACAAACCACCACGCCCCTATATTGTAGCGCGCCCACGGTAGAATTTAACGCAGAGAACGCGGAGGCCACAGAGACCGCAGAGACTAGAGAGGATGGTGCAGCAGCGTGGGTAACCCCTTACCAGCCAGGCTAGTCCCCAGAATCTCTCTTTCTCTCTGTGACCTCTGCGTCCTCCGCGTCCTCGGCGTTACCCGTTACCGCCGGGGCTGGCCCGTGGCGATGGTGATATTGGCGGCGTCCTGGGTCAGCTTGCTGATTGCGCTGTAGTCCTCGCGGCCGTAGCCGAGACCCTTGGCGAGCGTGAAAAGCTGGTAGGCGACGCCTGTTTCGATCAGCGGCACACCGAGGTCGCGCGCGGCGGAGAGCGCCGCGCCGAGGTCTTTGTGCATTAGTTCGAGCGCGAAGCCGCCATCGTACTTGTCTTGTAGCATGTTCTGCGGCAGCCAGTTGGCGAGCAGGTAATTGCCGCCTGTGGCGGTCAGCACGATCTCGCGCACCTTCGCCACGTCCGCGCCGGCCTTCGCCGCGAACGTCAGCGCCTCGCCCAGCGCCGGCATCAGCACACCGATCAGGATATTGTTGGTCAGTTTGGCGATCTCGCCGTGCCCAGACGGCCCGACGTGCGTGATCTTCGACCCCATCGCCGCCAGCACGTCATGGTGCCGCTCGACCAGCGGCGCGTCGCCGCCGACCATAATCGTCAGGTCGCCCGTCTCGGCTCGCGCCGGGCCACCGCTGACCGGCGCGTCGAGCATCCCGACGCCGTGCTCGGCCAGCCGCGCTGCGATCGCCTTGGTTGCCACTGGCGAAATTGTGCTCATGTCAATGATTGTCAGGTCTTGTCCCTCGACTTTACCGGCAATCAAGCCGTTCGGACCGAAGCAGGCTTCTTCGACCTGCGGCGCGTCGGGCACCATCGTAATGACCACGTCGGCGTTGGCCGCGACCGCCGCCGGGTTCTCGACCGCTTGCACGCCCTGCGCCGCCAGTTCTTCCACCGGCTGCCGGTTGCGATGTGGGCAGACCGTTACGGCAAACCCGGCGCGCTGCAACTGCGCGGCCATCGGCTTGCCCATCGCGCCAACACCAACCACGCCTACTCGCTTGCTCACCCTGCGCTCCTTCCCTGCTCATCATCACCCACCAGTGCGCGGCGGGGCCGCGCGAGGCACTATAACGCATCACGAGTAGAGAGTAGGGAGTAGGGAGTAGAGAGTTCCTCAATATCAGCACTGTGTCTGCTTGCTGGCGCAACGCCATTGCCAAGCAACTCTCTACTCCCTACTTCCTACTCTCTACTCGAAATACACAGGCCAGTGCAGCCACTCGGCCAGGTTCACCGCGCCCTGCACCTCCATGAGGCGGTAGAAGTAGCGATAGACCGGGCGCACGGCGGCCAGGTCGGGTAGCGGCAAGATGGTGCGATATGCGTGTGCAAAGGCGGCTGCGCGCTCCGCGTCGAGTTCGTACTCGTAGCCGATAAAATCGAGCGCGCGTGGGGCGACCGCGTAGGCGTCTGTGTCCACCAGCGCGGTGAGGCGGCTGCCAGCGGTCAGGAATTGCGTGGCGTCCACGTCGAGCATCACCAGCGCGGCGCATTCCGGCGCGGGCAGCGCCGCTGCCATCGCGCAGGCTGGCGCAAGTGCGGTAGCGATCGCTGCGTCGTGCGCGTAAAAGCGACGCACGAGTTGCCGCATGACGGCGCTCAGACGCGCGTGAAACGTGTCGAGTGAACGCTGCTCGCGGCCATCCGGCCTGCCCCACCAGGCGAATTGCTGGCGATGAATACGGGCGATCGCCCGCCCGAGCGCGCCCGCCGCCGCTACCGGTAGCGCCCCGAAGTCAGCCAGGCGTTCGCCAGGCAACCGCTCCATGACGGCGCACCGCCGGCCCGCGACCGCACCAGTCCGCAGCACCAGCGGCACGGGCAGCGGACTGAGGCGCGCGAGTTGTGCGTTGAGCGGCGCGAGGCGTGCGGGGCAACTTGGATTGAGACCAAATAACTCCTGACAGCCCCACCAGAAAGGGCTGACCAGTTCGTCCGCTG
>DASUBC010000669.1:0-4912 GCA_035763465.1 Thermomicrobiales bacterium | reverse complement strand
CCGACCGCGTAGCAGCAGAGCGCGATGCCTTCAATGAGCAGGTGTGGGTCGCGCTCCATGATCTCGCGATTGCTGAACGTGCCTGGCTCACTCTCGTCGGCATTGACGGTCAGGTATTTCTGGCCCGGCCCCTTCGGAATGAACGACCACTTGCGGCCCGCAGGAAAGCCGGCGCCGCCGCGTCCAAGTACAGTCGCCTCGCTGACGATGTCCATGACCTGCTGCGGCGTATACTCGGCCAGCGCCTTTCGCAGTCCTTCGTACGCGCCATGCGTGACCGCAACGTCGAGGTCCACCATGTTCGGCACGCCAAAGTTCCGCGTCAGATTCAGAACCGGCGGCGCTGGCGCCGCCGCGACCGATGTCTCGTCCATCGTGGGCTTACTCCTCGCGCACGCGCGCCAGCGGCTGCGCGCCGATTGCGTTTGAGAAGGTCAACGGACCTTCGTTCGGCGGTGGGCCGGCAGCTGGGTCCGCCATCAGGCCGCTGACGCGGCCCTCGGTCGCGCGCTGGCGGAGAATGTCGAGCAGTTCGCCAACCGTCTCAGTCGCCAGTGGCCCAACGTAGTCGTCGTTGACGCGCATCATCGGCGCGTGCATGCAGTCGCCCATACATTCGCCGGTATGTACGCTGAACATGCCGTCAGCAGTATTGCCGTGTTCGTCCACCTGCAACTTGCGCTGGATCGCTTCGGTCACTTCGTCCGCGCCACGCAGGTAACACGGCAGACTGCGGCAGACTTCCAGCGCGTAGTGCCCGACCGGCTCGGTATGGAGCATTGTGTAGAAAGTGGCGAGCATGTAAGCCGCGTTCGGGTCGAGGCCGATCAGCCGGGCGACTTCCGCCATCGTCTCCTGTGGCAGCCAGCCCTGCTCCTGCTGCGCCGCTTTTAGCGCCGGCAGCAGCGCCGAGCGCCGCACCGGCAGCGCCGCCTTGATCCGCTCGATTTCGGCAACCGTCTCAGGTCTGAGCGCCATGGTGTCCTTTCGTTGGTCGAAGGTCGAAGGTCTCTGTGGGCAAGGCTTTGGGTTGTCTTTCGACGCCGGTTGGCAGAAGGCCGCTGCCTTGTCAGGAGAGACCCTCGACCTTCAGACCTTCGACCCCCTCTATGCTACCGATCCACTTCGCCAAGCACCGGGTCAATACTGCCGATGATCGCCACCAGGTCGGCCACCAGGCCGCCCTCGGACATCACCGGCAGGCTCTGCAAGTTGACGAACGATGGCGCGCGGACGTGAACCCGGTATGGCCGGCCCGTGCCATCGCTGACCAGGTAAATGCCAATCTCGCCCTTCGGCGACTCGATCGGCAGGTAGACCTCACCTTCAGGCGGCCTGAAGCCTTCGCTGACCAGCTTGAAGTGGTGAATCAGCGCCTCCATGCTCGTCGCCAGTTCGGCGCGCGGCGGCAGCGCGACCTTGCGATCGGCAGTGACGACCGGACCATCGGGCAGGCGGTCGAGCGCCTGGCGTGCGATCTTGGTGCTCTCGCGCATCTCCGCGACCCGGACCATGTATCGGTCGTAGACATCGCCGCCGGTCAGCGTCGGCACGGCGAAGTCGTATTCCTCGTAGCCGCAATAGGGCGCGATCTTGCGGAGATCCCACGCCTCGCCGCAGGCGCGCAGGCTCGGTCCGGTGAGGTCCATCGCGTGCGCCAGTTCCAGGCTGATTTTGCCAATCCCGATCGTCCGCTCCTTGAAGATGTCGTTCTCGGTGAGCAGCGATTCGTATTCGACGATATGCTCGGGGAAGGTGCTGATGAAGCCGTCGCACTTCTCCAGCCAGCCCGGTGGAATGTCGGCCATCAGGCCGCCGGGGCGGATGTAACTGGTCATCATGCGGGCGCCGCTCATCATCTCGAAGAGGTCGAGCAGCACTTCGCGCTCACGGAAGCAATAGAGGAAGACGCTCATCGCGCCGAGATCGAGCGCCTGGGTGCCGAGCCAGACAAGGTGGTTGTTAATGCGGGTCAGTTCAGCGAGCAGGACGCGCAGGACGGTCGCGCGCGGCGGAATCTCGACGTCCAGAAGTTTCTCGACCGCCAGCGCGTAGACCAGGTTGTTCGAGAGCGGCGCCAGGTAATCCATGCGGTCGGTCAGCACGACGCCCTGCATGTAGGTCTTCTGCTCGAACGTCTTCTCGAACCCGGTGTGCAGGTAGCCGATGACCGGCTGGCAGCGCACGACCGTCTCACCTTCGAGCTCGAGCACCAACCGCAACACTCCGTGCGTACTCGGGTGCTGCGGCCCCATGTTCATCGTCAGCGAATCGCCCGACAGAATAATCTGCGTGCCGTTCGCCGTGGTATGGATGCGGTCGAATGTCGTGGCCATGGGCGCCGCTCCTACGTATTTGGGCGGGATCGTCAGTAGTTGTTGACAGGCCGGTTCGTCCGGTAGCGTTCTTCGCGTTCCGTCAGCGTTTGTGGTCGCTCCGCGTCAATAACCTCGTGGTTGAAAGAGAAGTCAATCTCCTCGGCTCCATAGGGGAAGTCCTTGCGGAGCGGGTAGCCTTCCCAGTCGTCCGGCATCAAGATGCGGGTGGGATCGGGATGGCCGGCAAACTGAATACCGAACATATCGTAGACCTCGCGCTCCAGCCAGTTCGCGGCTGGGTAGAGAGGTGTCACCGAGTCAATGACCGGATCGTTCTCCGGTAGCTGCGCCCGCACACGCAACCGCGCGTAGGAGCGCCGGCTCATCAGGTGATAGACAGCGGCGAAGCGCGGCTCCCGGCCCAGGTTGAGATAGTCCACCGCCGTCACGTCGGCGAGACGGTCGAACTGGAGCGCCGGATCGTCCCGCAGCAGGCGCATGGTATCAAGCAGCGCCTCTTTCCGCACGACCAGCGTTGTCTCGCCCCGAAACTCGATCACCTCGATCAGCGCCTCGCCGAGCGCGGCGCGCACCTCGGCCACGGCCATCTCAGCCGGGGTCGCGGGCACGACCTCGTCAGTGGCCGGCGGTGGTGAGGTCGCTGGTGTAGTCGGCTCCGTCGGCGGTGTCGTGCTCACCGAGCTTCTCCTTCGCAATCTTGGCCTGAAGCTTGATAATGCCGTCCAGCAGCGCCTCCGGCCGGGGCGGGCAGCCCGGCACGTAGACATCCACCGGCACGACCTTATCCACGCCGTTGACGATCGCGTAGTTATTGAAGATGCCGCCACAGGAGGCGCAATCGCCCATCGCGATGACCCATTTCGGCGCCGGCATCTGGTCGTAAAGTTGCCGCACGACTGGAGCCATCTTCTGCGAGACCCGGCCCGAGACGATCATCAGGTCGGCCTGGCGCGGTGAGGCGCGGTAGACCTCCGAGCCGAAGCGGGCCATGTCGAAGCGCGACGCGCTCGTCGCCATCATTTCGATCGCGCAGCAGGCCAGGCCAAACGTCATCGGCCACAGCGAGTTGGCGCGGCCCCAGTCGGCCAGCTTGCCGAGCATCACGCCCGGCACGCCCGTCTTGGCGAGTTTCGCTTCTATTCCCAATTGAGCGCCCCTTTCTTGTAGGCGTAGATATAGCCCACGAGCAGCAGGCCAATGAAGAGCAGCATCTCCACCAGGCCAAAGACGCCGAGCGCTTTGAAGATGACCGCCCAGGGATAGAAGAAGACGGCCTCGATGTCGAAGACCAGGAAGAGCATCGCGATCAGCGCGAAGCGCACCGGAAAGCGCTTGCGCGCCGGTTCGGTGGGCACGATGCCGCTCTCATAGGGGTCGGTAGCGCCGACATTGTGGCCGCGCGGCCCCATGATGGAGGAAAGACCGAGGACGAGTGCGGCAAGGCCGGCCGCCAGGAGGAACAGGATCAGAACCGGCACGTAGCTCGTCAGCATCTCCCCTTCCTTCCCCGCTGCCCCGCGCTCCCCACGCTGGGCTGTTCATCGCCGCTTGTGAAATTATGCGCGAACTCCTAATATGCGTCAACCGGCGTGTCCCTGGCCGTCGGCCACCTCACGTTGCGCCATCCGGCGCGCGAGCGCGGCGATGCTGACCTTTAGGATGACGCCCAGCCCGGCAATGCTGAGGAGCGCCGCGAGGACCGCCCAGGCGAAGCCCGCCAGCTGAAACGTCACTTCAAAGATCACGACGACAGCCAGAACGTAGACCCACCAGGCGATGATACGCGTGCGCTCGGACATCGTGTTCACTCCTTCCGGCATCATCATACCGCAGAACGAGATGATAGATGATAGAGGTCAGTGGGTTCAGTCCAGCACGGCGGCTGGTTACTGACGTAGCGCCGAACCAAGTCCCTGACATCTGACCTCTATCATCTATCATCTCGGTTTGTCAGCGCGCGGTGGGACGAGTAGTCTTAATAGGTGAAGCACGGGATGGCTGGGAACCACATGGGTGGGCGACTGCTGGCCGCGTGGCGAGATAAGGACTGACAGGATGCTGCTCGCGCAGGTGTTGCCCCTGGCGATCTTCTTACTAGGCGCTGAGTGGGTCATTGGCTCGTTCGCGGTGCTGGTGCTGACCGACCTGCAAGGCGAAGTGCGCGGCGGTTTCCTTGGGCGGTACGCGCTGACCTTCTTCGCCAGCGCGCTCTTCGTCGCCTGGCTGCGCGATCAGTATCCCACGCCGGCAACACTCCAGGCGCTCGGTGTCCATCTGAAGTGGGTGAACTGGGAAGTGCGGGCGTTCGCGGCGTTCGTTATCCTGGTTGGGCTATACAACCCGGCCAACTGGTTCGGGCTGAAGACTGTGCGGCGGGTACTCGGCATTCTCGCGAGCATGGCTGGTGTGATCATGCTGGTCTTCAGCGCGCTGGCGTATGGCCAGGCTCCCTGGGCCGGCTTCGGGACAATTCTCAATTTCCTAGTAGCGAGTCTGGTGCTGGGCGGCGCGACGACCGGGCTGGCGGTCGGGCACGGCTATCTGTCGGCGCCCTACCTGACACCGCGCCCACT
>DASUBC010000668.1:0-2290 GCA_035763465.1 Thermomicrobiales bacterium | reverse complement strand
GCCCAGCGCATCACCTGCACAGAAATACGGGTATCCCTCATACCGCCATTTCTGCATGGTCAACCTTACCGCGAAATTGGTCGTAGGTCAACGGACGAGTCGGGCAGACGGGCAGACGGGCAGTCGGGCAGTGGGTTCTCCTCAGCACGGTGCCTGGCGGCGGGCGCAGTGCTGCCGAGAACCACCCCGGATTGCAGCGGCCACAAAGTCTCCTGCGGAAGACTGGGTTTCGGCCAACGCCGGGACTGACTGCTGGCACACGGATAGTGCAGCCCCAGTCCCGCAGGGACTTCGTGGCCGCAGCCCCTGGCGCCGAATTCATTCGGCGGCTGTCCGCAGTGGCACCGCGCCTACAAGCAAGCACCGTGCTGAGGAGAACCCACTGCCCGACTGCCCGACTGCCCGACTGCCCGACTTCAACACGCTATACTTCCCTGGTCGCGAGGCAAATTGAACGCGCCGGCGCCCGGCGCGGGATGGAGGCGAACAGCGCATGTCCAATCCTGACCTCTTGCGCGGGGTGCCGCTCCTGGCGGTGTTGCCGGACGATGAGCTAGACCGGCTGGCGCAACGCGCGCGACCACGCCAGTATCGCGCGGGCACGATCATCTTCCACCGCGATGATCCCGGCGCCGCGCTGCATATCATCACCGCCGGGCTGGTCAAACTCGTGCTGACCTCTCTGGAAGGGCGTGAGGTCACGGTGGGTATTCTCCGGCCGGGGGACTTCTTCGGCGAGCTGGCGCTCCTCGACGGCGGCCCGCGCTCCGCCAGCGCGATTGCGCTCGACGCGGTCGAGACGCTCACGCTCGACCGCACCCCTTTCGTCGCCATCCTGGAACGTCAGCCCCAGATGGCCAGCGCCTTGCTCGCCGTACTGGGCGACCGCCTGCGCCGCACCGACGAACTGGTGCAGGACATCCTGTTTCTCGACTTGCCGGGGCGGCTGGCGAAGCAGCTGCTGGCGCTGGCCGGCGAACATGGCGTGCCCGGCGCGGGCGGTACCCGGATTGACCTGCGGTTGAATCAGAGCGACCTGGCGGCGATCGTCGGCGCCACGCGCGAGAGCGTCAACCGCTGCCTGAACGCCTACGCCGAACGCGGGCTACTGCGCGTCGAACGCGACGCCATCACCATTCTCCAGCCGGAGGCGCTGCAAGACCGGATTTACTGAAGTGACGCGTCACTCGTCGCTCGCCCTGCGCCGCCGCAGGTACTCCTCGACATCATGAATAAGGCCCTTGCCAGTCGTATGTGGCGGGCGAAACGTTTCAGGCTCCTCGTCCTCATCCTCATCGCTCTGCGTTTCGAGCTGGTGGATGTATGACGTCGCCTCCGGGTCTTGCGCGACGGCTTCGTTGACCTGGGCGATAAAGGACTCGGACTCCTCTTGCAACTCGGCCAAGTCGAATGTCAGATTGAGGAGTGTTTCGAGCCGGCGCAAGATACCCAGCGTGACATTCGGGTTCGGCGCGGCCGAGAGATAATGCGGCGCATGTCCCCAGATGCTCGCGCCACGAATGCCCGCCTTCGTGAAGGCATCCTGAATCACGCTCATAATGCCGGTTGGCCCCTCATAGCGCGACGGGCGGTTGGCGTCCTGCCCTAACCTGGCACGCAGGGTTTCATCCGTTGCCGTGACGCTGACCCGCGCGGGGCGCGCGTGCGGCACGTCGGCCAGCAGCGCGCCGATGCAGATCAGCGTCGTCACGCCGAGTTCGCGCGCGATGCCGACGACCTGATTGGTGAAGCGCCGCCACTTGAGATTCGGCTCAATGCCCAGCAAGAGGACGACATCACGGTCGCGCGCCGGGTCGCTGGCAGAGAGAAACTCGTTGACCGGCCAGTCAATCGCGCGCTCGTACCGATTCACCAGCCGGACCATGGGCCGCGTCTCAGTGAAATCGTAGAACTCCTCGGGGTCAATCGTGGCGAAACGCTCGGCGTCCCAGGCGTCACGCAGAAACTCGATCGTCGCTGTCGCGGCTTCAGCGGCATCCCCCCAGCCCTCAAAGGCCACAATCATGATGGGGTCGCGCAGCGCCGGCCGCGCGCTGAAAGTCACGTCAGGATACGCATTCGCGTCCCAGCCCCGATCGTGTTGCGTCATCGGTTTCCTCCCGCCGGTCCGGGTCTAGCCACGGCCTGATCGCCGCGTCCGCGACCGTATCGCTAATTATACCGTTTGGAGTATGCAGTCGGGCAGTCGGGCAGTCGGGCAGTGTGCTAGATCAGCATCGTTCCGGCAGACAAACGCGGTGCTGAGGAAGCCCCACTGCCCGACTGCCCG
>DASUBC010000667.1:0-2640 GCA_035763465.1 Thermomicrobiales bacterium | reverse complement strand
CGCGTTTACAGCGTGCAGCCATTGTGATAAACTTCGCAATCGCTGAACGGGCTGTGGAACGATGTGCCAACCAGCATGGCGCGGGTCTCCGCAGTCCGTCTGTTGCGTGCGACGCCCGGCTCGCCTGGGATGTATTGTCGCACGTACTCGTACTGGCGATTCTTGCATTTGGGGTGTAGCGCGCCGTGCCGGCTGGGGCCGGGCGGTCGCGAAGGGATGTGGCGCGTGAGGTTCGGGAGGCAGGCGGTAGGAGGGGAACGAGGTCGTGGATAGTTTGCAGACAGCGCTGATCTGGGCGGTGCCGGTGCTGGGCATCATCGGCGTGGTGACCGCCTTCTTCCTGGCGCGCAGCGTCCTCGCGCGCGACACCGGCACACCGGAGATGCAGAAGATCGGCCGGGCGATCTTCGAGGGCGCGACGGCCTATCTGCGGCGGCAGTATCAGACGATTGGACTATTCGCGATCGTCGCGGCGATTTTGCTGACCGCGCTGATCACCGGTTTCAGCGGCTTCAGCCAGGGCTGGCACACCGGCGTCGCGTTCCTCATCGGGGCGGCGATGTCCGGCATTTCGGGTTTCATCGGCATGTTCGTCGCGGTGCAGGCGAACCAGCGCACGGCGTCCGCCGCGCGGCGCAGCCTGAACGAGGCGCTGACGGTGGCCCTGCGTGCCGGCGCGGTGTCCGGGCTGCTGGTCGTCTCGCTCTCACTGCTTGGCGTGCTCGGCATCTTCTACATCTTCGGCGGCGCCAGTGACCCCGGCAAAGCGCCCTTCCTGATTATCGGCTACGCCTTCGGCGCGTCGTTCGTCGCGCTCTTCGCGCAACTGGGCGGCGGCATCTATACCAAGGCGGCCGATGTTGGCGCCGACCTCGTCGGCAAGGTCGAGGCGGGCCTGCCGGAAGACGACCCGCGCAACCCAGCAGTGATTGCCGACCTCGTCGGTGACAACGTCGGCGACTGCGCGGGCCGTGGCGCGGATCTCTTCGAGTCAACCGCCGCCGAAAATATCGGGGCGATGGTGCTCGGCGTGGCGCTCTTCGAGGTCAGCAAGACCGCCGCGAACCCGAACGGGAATGTTGGCTGGATCTTCTTCCCCCTGATTGTGCTGGCCTTTGGCCTGCTGGCCTCAATCATCGGCGTTCTGGTGGTCAACCCTCGTGGCACGATCAACGACCCGATGAGCGTCCTCAACCGAGGCTTCTACGTCACGGCGGGGCTATCAATCATCTTCATGGTCTTCATCAGCTCGGTCGTCATCCCCGAGGGCAAGGGGCTGTTCGCGATTTGCGGGCTGCTCGGCATCGCGATGTCGCTTGTCTTCGTCTACATCACCCAGTACTACACCTCCGGCACGTACTACCCCGTGCGGCAGATTGCCGAGGCTTCCAAGACCGGACCGGCCACGAACATCATCTCTGGCCTGGCGATCGGCTTTGAGACGACCGGTATGCCGGCGGTCACCATCTCGGTCGTCCTCTTTGCAGCCTACAAGCTCGGCGAGCACACCGGCGTTGCTTCCGGCGGCATCTTCGGCACCGCCGTCGCGACGATGGGCATGTTGATGGGCGCCGGGTACATCCTGGCGATGGACTCTTTCGGCCCGATCACCGACAACGCGGGCGGCATCGTTGAGTTGAGCGACCAGCCCGAGGCGGTGCGCGACGTGACCGACGCGCTCGACTCGGCGGGCAACACGACCAAGGCGCTGACGAAGGGCTACGCTGTCGGCTCGGCGGCGCTGGCGGCCTTCCTGCTCTTCTCCGCGTATCTCGACGAGGTCGGCAACCTGCGCCTGACCAAGGCCAACGACGTGATTACGTCGCCGACCGGCCAGGCGATCTGGAACCTGGCGCATCAAGTGAACCTCGGCAAGGTCGAGGTCTTCATCGGCGGCTTTCTAGGCGCGATGCTGATCTTCCTCTTCTCGTCGTTCGCCATTCGCGCGGTCGGCCGCGCTGCCGGCGGTATGATCACCGAAGTGCGCCGCCAGTGGCGCGAGAATCCCGGCATTCTGGAGGGCACGGTCCCGCCCGACTACGCCGCCTGCGTGGACATCAGCGTGCGCTCGGCGCTGCGCGAGATGGTCGTGCCCGGTCTGCTGGCGGTCGCGGTGCCGGTCATCGTCGGCGTGCTGCTGAAGTCAGAAGCGGCGGCGGGCATGTTGATGGTCGGCACGATGGTCGGTGTCCTGATGGCGAACGTCCTCAACAACGGCGGCGGCGCCTGGGACAACGCCAAGAAGTTCATCGAGGCGGGCAACCTGAAGGACGACCAGGGGAACACGCTGCGGAAAGGCTCCGAGCCGCACGCGGCGGCGGTCGTCGGCGACACGGTCGGCGACCCCTTCAAGGATACCGCCGGCCCCTCGCTGCACGTCTTGATCAAGTTACTGGCGACGATCACACTGGTGCTGGCGCCGCTCTTCGTGCGGTAACACCAGCGGCGTTCGCGCTCATCTCCGGCAAGAAACACCCCGTGCGGCATGGCTAGCCGCGGGGGGTGTTTGCTTACCAGTAGGCATCACGCACGCGGCCCGGCCGCTGTCAGCCACGGGTCGCCGGTTTGCGCCAGCCAGTCCGTGAGTTCGCGCGTCAGTTCGTCCACCAGGGCGGGTTGGTCCGCCGCGATGTCGCGGCA
>DASUBC010000666.1:0-3763 GCA_035763465.1 Thermomicrobiales bacterium | reverse complement strand
CATTCCGAAGGGGCCGGGCCAGAAATACCTGACCGTCAATGCCGACGAGAGTGAGCCAGGCACGTTCAGCAATCGCGAGATCATGGAGCGCGACCCACACCTGCTCATTGAAGGCATCGCGCTCTGCTGCTACGCGGTCGGCATCTCGAAAGCGTACATCTATATTCGCGGCGAGTACATGTACGCCGCCGACCAGCTCAACCGGGCGATCGCCGCAGCGCAGCGCGGCGGCTTTCTGGGCGAGCAGATTCAAGGCACCGACTTCAACCTCGACGTCTTCGTCTTTCGGGGCGCGGGCGCCTATATCTGCGGCGAGGAGACGGCGCTGCTCGAATCAATCGAGGGCAACCGGCCGATGCCGCGCTCCCGCCCTCCCTTCCCCGCCGTCGCCGGTCTTTATGGCAAACCAACGGTCATCAACAATGTCGAGACGATCGCCAATATCCCGGCGATCGTTCGCAACGGCGCGGCGTGGTACAAGACGCTCGGCACGCCGACCAGCCCCGGCACCAAAGTCTTCTCGATCAGCGGGCACGTCAGGCGGCCGGGCAACTATGAATTGCCGCTGGGTACGCCGCTGCGCGAGATCATCTACAACTACGCGGGCGGCGTCCCGGGCGACCGCGCGGTCAAGGTCGTGCTGCCAAGCGGCGCGGCAGCACCCTGGATTCCCGCCGAGGCGCTCGACACGCCGATGGACTACGACAATCCGAAGAAACTCGGGACGATCCTTGGCTCGGCATCGGTGATCGTGCTGGATGAAACGGTGTCCATTCCTCACGCGACGTTGCGCCTGATCGAGTTCTTCACACACGAATCGTGCGGGAAATGCACACCCTGTCGCGAAGGCACGCTGTGGCTCACCAAGACAATGCGGCGCATCTGCGCCGGCGACGGCGTGCCGGCGGATCTCGAACTGCTGCTTAGCGTCTGTACCGGCATCAACGGGCGCGTACTCTGCGCGCTGGGGAACTTCGCCATCAGCCCGATTCAGAGCAGCCTGAAGTTCTTCCGGCACGAATACGAAGCGCTGATTCCCGGCCTGGCCGAGGCCGCGTCCGAACCGGCAGCCGTGGCGGCGAAGTAGTAATGAGGCGGTAGACGGTAGACGGTAGTTCCTCTCCATGAGGAAGTGCTGATAGACTGGCAGGGCGCCAATCATGAGCAACTACCGTCTACCGTCTACCGCCTAACGACTAGAGGAAATCATGGTGCAGGAAGCGACGAAGCCGGCAGCGCCACCGAACACGGTCACACTGACGATTGACGACCGGCAGGTGACCGTGCCGAAAGGGACGATGCTGGTCGAGGCGGCGAAGCAGGCCGGCATTGACATTCCGGTCTTCTGCTATGAACCGCGGTTAGCGCCGGTCGGCGCGTGCCGCATGTGCCTTGTCGAAATCGAGAAGATGCCTGGGGTGCAAGCGGCCTGCACGTCGCCGGTGGCCGATGGGATGATCGTCCACACCAGGGGCGACAAGGCGCGATCCGCGCAGCGCGACGTGCTCGGCATGTTACTGGCGAACCACCCGCTCGACTGCCCGGTCTGCGACAAGGGCGGTGAATGCCCGCTGCAAGATACGACCTTCAACTATGGTCCAGGCATCAGCAACTTCTACGAACCGAAGCGCACCTTCATCAAGCCGATCCCGCTCTCGCCGCTCATCGCGCTGGACCGCGAGCGCTGCATCATGTGCTATCGCTGCGTGCGCTTCCAGCGCGAGATCGCGCAGGACGAGGCGCTGACCGTGATCGATCGCGGCCCGTACAGCGAAATCGCGGTGACGAGCGGGCGGACCTTCGACTCACCCTTCTCCGGCAACACCATCGAGATCTGTCCGGTCGGCGCGCTCACCTCCATCCCCTTCCGCTTCCGCGCGCGACCGTGGGATCTGACCAAGGTGCCGAGCGTCTGCAACGAGTGCAGTGTCGGCTGCAACATCAATATCGAGTTCCGCAACAACGAAGTGCTGCGTCTGACCGCCCGCGCCAACCCGGCGGTAGACGAAGGCTGGCTCTGTGACCACGGCCGCTTCACCTACGATTATGTCAATAGCAAGGAGCGGCTGACGCAGCCGCTCGTCCGGCGCAATGGCGAGTTGCAGCCGGCGTCGTGGGACGAGGCGCTCGAACTGGTCGCGAACAGGCTGGGGATGCTGGCGCGCGAGAGCGGAGGGAGCGCGGTCGGTGGCGTCATCTCGGCCCGCGCGACCAATGAAGAACTCTATCTCTTTCAGAAGCTCTTCCGTGGCCCGCTCGGCTCAGGAAACGTAGATCACTGGCCGCGCACCGCGCCGGTCGTTGGTCCCTTTGGCGTGGACGCGCTGCACGGATCAATCGCCGCCCTGGAGCGGGCGGGCGCCATTCTGCTCGTCGGACTCAACCCGATTGTCGAGCAGCCAATCCTTGACTTGCGCCTGAAGAAAGCCGTCAGGCAGGGCGCGACGCTCATTGTCGTCAGCGCGGAGCCGATCAATCTCGACCAGTTCGCGGCACACGCGCTCCGGGTCACGCCCGCTGCCCTGCCCGCGCTGCTGGGCGCCTGGGCCAACCTGCTCGTCACCGACGGGCTGTACGACGCCGGCTTTGTCAACGAACGTACGACGGGCCTTGACCAGCTACGCGAGCACCTGGCGAGTTACACCATCGAGCGCGCCACTCAGGAGACTGGCCTGCCAGCGGCTACCATTGCGGCTGTGGGCCAGGCGCTCGTGGAGCGCGGGCCGGCGGCGCTGCTGTTCCACCGCGCGCTAGCGAACACTAACGTGCTCGACGCGCTGGTCAACCTCGGCCTGCTCACCGGCGCAACGAAAGAGGACGGCATCTTCGGCGGACTGGTCAGCGAGAGCAACGGCCAGGGTGCGCTCGACCTCGGAATTGTGCCGGCGGGCGATGCCTGGGGCGCCACCAGGGCGAACGGCGCGCGTGGGCTGTACCTGCTCGGCCTCGACCCGCTGGGCAAAGAGGCCGACGCGCTGCCGGGCGGCGCGACCGCGCTGGACGGTATTGAATTTCTGGTGGTGCAAGACCTCTTCCTGACTGAGACGGCGCGGCGCGCCGATGTCGTCTTGCCGGCGGTCTCCTGGGCGGAGAAGGATGGCACCATCACCAACCTCGAACGGCGCGTGCAGCGGCTGCGGCCAGCAGTCCATGCGCCCGGCGAAGCGCGTCCTGATTGGCGTGCGCTGCGCGACCTCGGCCGGCGGCTCGCGCCGGAGGGTGGTTTTGCGTTCACGTCGCCGCCAGCCGTCTGGCAAGAGCTGGCCGCCCAAACACCAGCCTATGCCCAGCTCACCTACAGCACGCTGGCGCTCGGCGGCCAGCAGTGGACACTGCCGCCAGTTGGCGACGGAAACGGGGGCGGGCGCTTCGCGTTCCGCGCCGGCAATGGGGGGAACGGGGGAGAGCGGTGACAGCGGATTTAATCATCCAGGCGATCATCAAGAGCATCATCATCATCATCGCCTTACTCACCGCCTTCGCCTATATGACGCTCTACGAGCGCCGCGTCCTCGGCCGTATCCAGGCGCGTTACGGCCCGAACCGTGTCGGGCCAGCCGGCCTGTTCCAGCCACTGGCCGATGGCGTCAAGCTCGCCTTCAAACAGGCGATCACGCCGCGTGGGGTAGACAAGCCGCTCTACCTGCTGGCGCCGGCGATTTCCGTCATCACGGCGCTGGTGGCGTTCGCCGTCATCCCCGTTGGACCGAGCTACAACCTCTTCGGCCATCAGGTGAACTTCTGGCTGGCCGATTTCAACATT
>DASUBC010000665.1:0-3104 GCA_035763465.1 Thermomicrobiales bacterium | reverse complement strand
CCAGAGCCTGGCGCAGATCGCCGCCGCGCACAGCGTCAGCGCCGACCAGCTGAAGGCGACCATGCGGACGGCGCTCCAGACCGACCTCGACCAGGCGGTCAAGAATGGCAAGATCACGCAAGATCAGGAGAATAAGGCGCTGGCGGCGTTCGACCAGCACATTGACACGATCATCAACCGCCAGCACCAGCCGAAGCAGCAGAGCCAGTAACGCACAACACCGCGCGCGGCGCGCTTCCTGCCGCGTGACGCTCCCATCCCCTCTCCACTCGTGACCGGCACGCCAGTGCGCCGGTCACGTTTTTGTGTGCGCGTCTCCCGGCGCCAGGCGTCCAGGCGGGGCAAACCTCCGTATAGCATTCTGTAGCGCGCTCGTCAGGCTCCCGGCCGGGACCGCACGATGGCATTGTAAGGAAGTTAGCGTCATGAGTGTTGTGTTCCTGTCACGCGGGAGATCGGCGAACCGGCGCGCCCGGTGGTCGTATTTCAACGCCAGTCTGCTTGTTCTGCTGATGGTTCTCGCGGCTTGCGGCCAGACCGCGACGTCCGCGCCGGCGCCGACGGCGGTCCCGGCGGCCAGCACGCCCGCGCCGGTGGCGGCGCCGGCGAACACACCGAATACGGCGACCAGCGATACGCCGGTTGCCGGCGATCCGCAGGTCGTCATCGAAAACTTCAGTTTTACGCCACCCACGCTGACCGTCACGGTGGGCACGACCGTGACGTGGGTCAACCACGACGACATCGTGCATACGGTAACGAGCCAGGACAAAACCTTCGCCTCGTCGCCGCTCGACACCAACGACCATTTCTCCTTTCGCTTCACCACGCCCGGCACGTATGCCTACTACTGCGCCATTCATCCGATCATGACCGGCCAGATCATCGTGAAGTGAAGCCCCGGAGGTACACCATGACCGCGCAGCACGATCATCAGCACGACCTCGCGGCGAACCAATCTGACGCCGACCCACAGGACGATGGTATTGACCGCCGGGGCTTTCTCAAATGCATGGCCTGGGTCGGCACCGGCATCATCTGGAGTCTCAGTGGCGGTATCCTGACCTCCTGCGGGCTGAATCAGGCGAAGGCCGCGCCGCAGAGCGACTTCAGTTTCATTCAGATCAGCGACAGCCACATCGGCTTCAAGAACGAGCCGAACCAGGACGTGACGGCGACGCTCCAGCAGGCGATCGGCAAGGTCAACAGCCTTACCACACCGCTCGCGTTCATGCTGCACACCGGCGACCTCAGCCATCTTTCCAAGCCGGAGGAGTTCGATACGGTCGAGCAGACGCTGAAGGACACCAAAGCGGGTCAGGTCTTCTACGTGCCGGGCGAGCACGACGTCTTCAACGACAACGGCAAGTACTATCTCGACCGCTACGGCAAGGGCGCCGTGGGCCAGGGCTGGCGGAGTTTCGACTATCACGGCGTCCACTTCATCGGACTGGTCAATGTGCTAAACCTGAAAGCGGGTGGCCTGGGCACACTGGGCCAGGACCAGCTCGATTGGTTGAAGAAAGATGTCGCGAATCTCGCCAGCAGCACGCCGATTGTGGTCTACGCCCATATCCCCCTGTGGACGGTCTATCCCCAGTGGGGCTGGGGCACCGACGACAGCGAGCAGGCACTGGCGCTCCTGAAGCGGTTCGGCTCGGTCACGGTGCTCAACGGCCACATTCACCAGGTGCTGCAAAAGGTCGAAGGGAACATCACTTTCCATACGGCGCTCTCGACGGCGTTCCCCCAGCCGGCGCCCGGCACGGCGCCCGCGCCGGGGCCGCTGAAAGTGCCGGCCGACAAGTTGAAGGCCATGTTGGGTGTGCGCGACGTACACTATGTGGTTGGCAAGAACCCGCTGGCGATTGTGGATACCACGCTGGGATAGCCGCCGCACTGCTGGACGTTGCCGATGCGGAGACGCGTAAAAATGGCCTGGTACTCGCTCGTCAACACGGTCCCACGCGGCGCGGTGGAACAGACCGCCGCGCCGCCGGCGGAAACGCTGCCGCGCGCCAGCAGAAGCGATGAGGACTACGTTCGCCTGGTGGCGCAGGGCGAGGAAGAGGCGCTGCGCGTCCTCTACGAGCGGTACGCCGGGCTAGTTTTCAGCCTGGCCGCGCACAAACTTGGCGCTGGGCCGGCCGAGGAACTGGTACAGGATGTCTTTCTCGCCCTCTGGCACAAGGCCGACACGTTCGATCCGGCCCGCGGCGCTTTCAAGCACTGGTTCCTGCGCCTGGCGCACCGGCGAATCATCGATCAGTGGCGCGCGAGCCAGGCGCGCGGCGCCCGGCAGGCGCAGCTCACCAGCCTGGACGAGCTGGTGCTGGAGCAGCCGGCGCGCGAGGCATTGCCAGAGGAGCAGCAGATTCAGCGCGAGCAAGGGTGGGCCGCCGCGCAAGCACTCCTCACCCTACCGGCCGAGCAACGGCAAGTGCTGCTGCTTGGTTATGTCAACGGTCTCAGTCAGACGGAGATGGCCGCGCAACTCGGCATACCACTCGGCACCGTCAAGAAGCGCGTGCGGCTGGGCCTGGGGAAACTGCGCCTGCTCCTGGCCAGCAAGGAGGAAGCACGATGACCTGGCGTCACGTTGACCAGGCGTTGCCGGCCTACGCGCTCGATTTACTGGAAGGCGCCGAGACCGCCGCGATCGAGCAGCACTTAGCCAGCTGCGCGCGGTGCCGGGACAAAGCGGCGGCCTATCAGGAGGCGGCGAGCGCGCTGTTTCTCGCCCAGACACCTCCGGCAAGTTCACCGCCTCCACTGGAGCTCTTCGACCGCATCCTGATGCAAACACGTCAGACGCCGCAGGCCGTGCCTACCGCACCTGCCAGCCCGCCGGCAGTCATTGAACGCGAGCGGCATCCCCGGCGGCTGTTTGTGTGGCCGGCGCTGGCCGTCGCCGCGACGGTCGTCCTCGTCCTGGCGCTGGGCGGGCTAGCCAGTATGCGAACGGTCACCGCGCAGCGGGCGCAACTGCGGCAGCAGGCCAGCCAGCTCGCGACCGCCGAGGCCGCGCTGGCGATCATGGCGGGCGATCAGGTACAGCGCACGCCACTGCGCCCGGCGGCGAACGCGCCGGCCGGCGCCTCCGG
>DASUBC010000664.1:0-4921 GCA_035763465.1 Thermomicrobiales bacterium | reverse complement strand
CGATACAGCCGCACCGCGTCGGCCAGGCGCGCGATTGCGGCGCTGTTGCACGGCATCAGGTTGCAGATGACGTGCGCGACGCCGAGGTCGGCGTAGGCGCGGAAGCCCGCCGCGATTTCTTCCGCTGAACCAGTCAGGATTTTGTCGGGGTTGCTGGGCGGCGCGTCCCCCTGGCTGAGCGCGGGAAAGGCGACATTCACGCCAGCTGTCGTCGCGAGCGTTTTGGGGTCGCGACCGACTGCCGCGCAGGCCGCTTCGAGCTGGGCGCGGCGCTGGACGAAGCCGGTCGGCTGCCCAAACCAGGCCGCGTTCCACTGGTCGGCCCACTGCGCGGTCAGCTGCAACATGCGCGGTCCGTGGGACGCGACCAGAATTGACGGCCCTCCGGCGCGCGGCCCGCGCGGCAGAATCGTGCAGTCGGGCGCGCTGTAGTACTGGCCGTGAAAATCAACGTGACCCTCGCGCAGCAGCGGCGCGATGATTTGCAGCGCCTCCTCGAAGCGCCCTGCCTTGTGGTCGAACGGGTAGCCGAAGGCGTCGAACTCTGGTTGATGCCAGCCCGCGCCGAGACCGAGAATCAGCCGCCCGCCGCTGATCTCGTCGAGCGTGGCGGCCATCTTCGCCAGCAGGGCTGGCGGCCGGAAGGCCGTGCAGAGCACGATCGTGCCGAGCGCCGGCTTCTTCGTCGCTTCCGCCAGGGCGGTCAGCATCGTCCACCCTTCCCAGGTGCCGGCTTCGTCACGGTCGGGATAGCGATAGATCAGATGGTCGTAGAGCCAGAGGGCGTCGAAGTCCGCCGCTTCGGCCTGTTGCGCCAGCTCGCGCAGCTCCGGCCAGTGCAAGGCCCGTCCCTGCTCGCGCACCTCGCCGAGCGGTAACACTACCCCGATTTGCATTCGTCCCTCCATCTTCGGCCGCCACCAACGCCAGCGCGATGCGGGCCATCCTACCATGCGCGTCGCCTGGCCGGGCGTTACACAACCTTGATTATCTTGATGAAGATTGGAATAGATCGGAATAGTAGGCGCCCCAGTGTCGTTGTACTGCACCGACACCGGCGCGTGTGCTCGGAGGGAATAAGGGAGAAGGGGACAGACATGAGCGGGAAACTCACACTTACCCGGCGGCAGTTTGCACTTGGCCTCGCGGCAACGCCAGCGGCGGCGTTCCTGGCGTCCTGCGGCGTGCCTGGCAGCTCGTCATCGAGCGGCCCTGTGCTCTACGGCGTCTCGGGGCCGTTCAGCGGCAACAACGCCGAATATGGGCGCATCTGGAAGAAAGCCATGGCGATGGCGCTCGACGAGATCAACGCCGCCAGCGGCGTCAAGGGCCGCAAGGTTGACCTTGACTACCAGGATACCCAGGCGGACGCCAAGCAGTCGGTGCCGGTGGCGCAGAAGTTCGTGGACAACAAGAACATCCTGGCTGAACTCGGCGACTTCGCCTCGCCGGCCTCGATGGCGGCCTCGCCGATCTACCAGCGCGCCAAACTGGTGCAGTTCGGCTTCACCAACTCGCATCCCGACTTCACCAAGGGCGGCGAGTATATGTTCAGCATCGTGCTGACCCAGGAACAGGACGCGTCCTTCCTGGCCCAGACGGCGTTCGACAAGCTCGGCAAGAAGCAGGCGGTGCTCTACCGCAACACCGACTGGGGCAAGACCACCAGTGACATCTATATCAAGAAGATCAAAGACCTGGGCGGCCAGATCGTCGCGTCCGAGAATTACCTGGAGACGGAGAATGATTTCCGGGCGATTCTCACCAAGGTGCGCGACGCCAAGCCGGACGTTCTGGCGTTGATCGCCTACTACAACGATGGCGCGCTGCTGGCGCAGCAGGCGAAGCAGGTCGGCCTCGACAACGTCAAGATCGTCGCGAATGGCGCGTGCTACTCGCCGCAGTTCCTCAAACTTGGCGGCGACGCGGTCAACGACGTGTTGATGACGACGGTCTTCTTCCCTGGCAACCCGCGTCCCGACGTGCAGAAGTTCGTGACCGCGTATAAGCAGAAGAACAATGAAGACCCTGACCAGTTCGCGGCGCTCGCCTACGACGCGGTGAAGATTCTGGCCTGGGCGACGGAGAAGGGCGGCTTCGACCGCCAGGCGATCCAGAAAGCGATGGCGACCGGGACTGATCTGCCCAGCGTCATCTACGGCCCCTTCAAGTTTGGCGCCGACCGCCGCGTCGAAAACGCCAAGGCCGTCCCGATCGCCGTCAAGAACGGCCAGTTCGTGGCTGTGAGCTAGATGTCAGAGGCCAGATGATAGATGTCAGTGGTGGCGCGGTGCGGATTCCAGGCGTTGCCTGCTGATCCGTACCGTAGCCCCTGACACCTACCATCTTTCATCTGACATCTATTCAACTGGAAAACTGATGCTGGATACGCTGATTAGTGGTCTCATTACCGGCAATACCTACGCGCTGATTGCGATCGGGCTGTCGCTGATCTTCGGCGTGGCGGAGTTGATTAACTTCGCGCATGGCTCGGTCTTCGCAATTGGCGCGATGGTTGGCTGGTGGCTGGCCGTGAGCCTGGGCTGGCCGCTCTGGGCGACTTTCCTGGCGGTGATCGTCGTTACGGGCGCGCTGGGGCTGGCGATCGAGCGCTTCGCCGTGCGCCCGTTGCGCGATGCGCCGCCGATCGCGCCGCTGCTGACGACTGTCGCCGTCTCGCTGATTCTCGACTATTCGTCGCAACTGATCTTCTCGCCGGAGACGCGCCGGTTCCCACCGCTGCTGCCAAACGGCAACTTCCAGGTGGGGTCCATTCACTTCGGCACGCTCGATCTGGCGATTCTCGCCGTCAGTATCGGCAGCGTCGTGGCGCTGTGGGGCTTTTTGCGTCACACCCGGCTCGGCGCCGCGATTCGCGCGACCGCGCAGGACCGCGAGGCGGCGCAGCAGATGGGCGTCAGCGTCGGCGCGATTCAGGGCCTCTCGTTCGCGATCGCCTCGGCGCTGGCCGGCGTCGGCGGCGTGCTGGTCGGGATGTATTACAGCAACGTCAACCCGACGATTGGCTTTCACGCCGGCATCGAAGGTTTTGCCGCCGCGACACTCGGCGGACTGGGGAGTTTGCCGGGCGCGGTCGTCGGCGGCCTCCTGCTCGGCATCGCCGAGAGTTTCGGCGTCACGATCTTCGGCGGCAGTTCGCGTGAGCTGATCGCCTTCGCCGTGCTGATCGGCGTGTTGTGGCTGCTGCCGAGCGGCCTGCTCGGTTCGTCCGGCGTGCGCCTCTATGAGCCGATGACCGGCAACTTCTTCCGGTCGGGCGCGCCGGTGCGCTTCCGGCGCTGGCAGCTGGCCGCGATCGCCGTGGTCGCCTTCGTCGTGCTGCCGCTGCTCGGCAGCGATTACCTGCTGCGCGTCGGCTCGATCGTCGCCATCTTCGCCATGCTGGCGCTTTCGCTCACGCTGGTCGCCGGCACGGCCGGGCAGGTGTCACTCGGTCAGGCGGGCTTATTCGCCATCGGCGCGTACGCTTCGGCCATCCTCACGACCCGGCATAACTGGCCCTTCTGGCTCGCATTGCCGGCCGCCGCGCTTATCTCTACGGTTCTCGGCGCGATCATCGTCGCGCCGGCCCTGCGGCTGCGCGGGCACTACGTTTCCATCGCCACGCTCGGTATCGGCGCGATCGTCGCCTCGGCGCTGCTCAACTTCGAATGGCTGACGCGCGGACCGCTCGGCATTAGCGGCATCCCCGTGCCGGATCTCTTTGGCTACGCGCTCGACGCGCCGCGCGACTACTACCTGCTCTCGCTCATCGTGCTGGTGGTTTGCGGCGGGCTGGTGCTGGTGCTGCAACGCTCGCACCTCGGCCGCGCCTGGCGCGCGATTCGCGAGGACGAGATCGGCGCGCAGGCGTTTGGTGTGCCGCTCGCCGGGTACAAGGCGCTGGTTTTCGCGCTCGGCGGCATCATCGCCGGGCTGGGCGGGAGCCTGCTGGCGCACCAGTACGGCTATCTCCACCCGGACCTTTTCGATGTCTCCGTCTCGATCCTGGCGCTGACGATTGTCGTGCTTGGCGGGATGGCGAACGTCTACGGCGCGATTCTGGGTGCGATCGTCCTGGTCGGCGCGCCTGAACTCTTCCGCCCCTTGCAAGACGTGCGGCTGCTGGGGTACGGTCTGCTCCTGCTGCTGCTGGTCCGTTTCCGGCCGCAGGGTCTGCTCGGCAGTCGCTGATGACGAGTCGGGCAGTCGGGCAGTGGGTTCTTGTCAACACCGTGCCTGGCAGCCGACTACGGCGCCGGACTAGCGCACTGCCCGACTGCCCGACTCGTACAAGGACAGTGCTATGACAACCGCACAAGCGACACCTGAACCGCTGCTGACCGTGCGCGAGCTGGTCAAGAGTTTCGGCGGCGTGCGGGCCGTGGATGGCCTCTCCTTCGAGGTGCGGCCGGGACAGACGGTCAGCATCATCGGGCCGAACGGTTCGGGCAAGACGACCGCGTTCAACCTGATCAGCGGCGTGCTGCGTCCCGACAGCGGCGACATTACGTTCGGTGGTGTGCGGATTGACGGGCGGCGGCCCGAGCTGATCGCCGAACTTGGCCTGGCGCGCACCTTTCAGAATGGCCGCGTCTTCGGCAATATGACTGTGCGCGATAACGTGCTGGTAGGAATGCATTCGCGCCTCCAGGCTGCGCGCCCACTCGCGCGCTGGCGCTACTGGCCGGTGCTCCACTGGCTGCCGCTGGTCGCCGAAGCGGTCATGGCGATTGTCCGGCCGCCGGCGGTGCGGCGCGAAGAAGCCGCGTTCGACGCCGAAGCGCAGGAACTGCTCGGCATCTTCGGCGAGCGCCTGCTGCCGCGTCAGCAGCAGCCCGCGTACTCGCTCTCCTATGCGAACCGGCGGCGCACGGAGATCGCCCGTGCGCTGGCATTGCGCCCGCGCCTGCTGCTGCTG
>DASUBC010000663.1:0-2438 GCA_035763465.1 Thermomicrobiales bacterium | reverse complement strand
TTCGTCGGCGCCGTTGCCGAGCAGGATGCGCTCGGCCGGCATCGTCGTGTACGCTGCCAGGCGTTCGCGCACTTGCTGCCCTTCGGGGTCGGGGTACAGGTGGTAGCGGTCATACGCGGCCAGCGCTTCCTGCACGCGGAGCGACGCCCCATAGGGGTTCTCGTTCTGGTCGAGTTTGACGATACGCTCGACCGGCAGGCCAACCCCCGCGGCCAGGCGCTCGATCGGCGGCATCGGCGCGTACGGCTCCATCCGCGCGACCGCGTCGCGAATTAATCGCCGCGTTTCGATCTCTCCCCGGGTCATGACACGCTCTCTCCCACGCTGGACTTTCGTTCGCTCTCGCCTGCCATTGTAGCATGCGTGCGTTTCGCGACTATACTGCCATTGTCGCCGGGGACGAGTTTTGCACAGTGCATACGCCAAAGTGGGAGCATGAATGATGTCGGCAGATGTGGCGCCGCGCCGGCGCGTGCTCTTTGCTACAGAAGGTGATGGTCTGCCGGCCGCGCTTGCCGCTGTCCTGGCCCGGCAGGTATGGGGAAGTGGGTATCTGATTACCGGCGTGGGTACCCGGCAGACGAGTGAATCAGCCGTTACGCTGATGGAAGCTGCCACCGGGATACACCTGGGGCCGCCAGCGCCGACGCTCACGCAGTTGCGCGGCCAGCAATTTGATCTGAGCATCACCCTCTGCGACGGCCTCGCGACCTTCTGACTGGCTCCGCCCGGCGCTCGTGAGCGCCACATCTGGGTACTTGAAGCACTGCGTCCCGCATCTGACGATCGTGCTGACCAGATCACCCTCTTCCACACGCTTGGTGAGACATTGCGGCAAAAAATTCAAATGTGGTCTCCCCGGCCTGGGGAATGAAAGGATGCTGGTCGTGGCAATACGGCTGAGTAGGGAGGCGCGCGGCGCGGATGGCGACGACGGGACTGGTGGATCAGAACTACGACGCGATCATTGTCGGCGCGCGGATCGCGGGGAGCGCGACGGCGCTGGGGCTGGCGGCGCGCGGCTGGCGGGTGCTGCTGCTCGATGCCGCAACCTTTCCCAGCGATACCCTCTCGACGCACCTGCTCTGGTCAGACGCGCTGGCCGGGTTTGATCGGCTCGGCGTGCTGGACGCAGTGCTGGCCGTGGGCGCACCGGCGCTGACACGCGTGCAACTTGCCTTCGGAGACGTGCAGAACAGCGCGCCGATTCCCACGCGGCCCGGCTACCCGCCGCTGCTCAGTGTGCGCCGAATCGTGCTGGACGACATTCTGGCGCGGCGAGCGGGCGTGGCGGCTGGGGTGACGTTGCGCGAAGGCAGCGGCGTTGAGCAACTGTGCTGGGAGCATGGGCGCGTGAGCGGGGTGCGCGGCGTCCGACGCGCGACGGGCGAACGATTCGCCGCCCGCGCGCCGGTCGTCGTCGGCGCGGACGGCCGTCATTCGCTCGTCGCGCGGCAGGTGAACGCGGCGGCATACGACGTCGTGCCGCCACTGCTGGCGACCTATTACCGCTACTACCGGGGCGTGCCGCCGCTGACGCCGCCGGCGCTGGAGGCGTATCGCGACGTGGCGGGCGGCTTTTGCTATCTCTTTCCCTGTGACGGTGATCTCTGGACGCTGGCCGTCGCCTTCCCACAGGCCGACTTTGCCGCCGTGCGCCAGGACCACGAACGGCAACTGGCGGTGCACCTCGCGCGTAAGCCTGGCCTGCTGGAGCGTCTGGCCGGCGCGGAACCAGCCGGTCCCTGGCGCGGCGCGGGCGACCTGGCGAACTTCCTGCGCGTGCCGTATGGACCTGGCTGGGCGCTGGCCGGTGACGCCGGCTATCACCGCGACCCGATCACCGCGCGCGGCATCAGCGACGCGCTGCTGACCGCCGAACTGCTGGCGGCGGCGCTCGACCGCGCCTGGCGGGGGGCGCTGCCCTATGGCGAGGCACTGCACGCCTACCAGCTCGGGCGCGACGCTGCCATCCGCCCGCTCTACGACTTCACAGTGGACCGCCCACCGGCCGGCGTCGCGCCCACCGCCTGGTCCGCCTATCTCGCCCGCGCCTTCACCGATCCCGACTTCCTCAGTGTCTACATCGGCTTCATGGCCGCCGTCACCCCGCCCAGCGCCTTCTACACCGCCAGCGCAGTGCTCGGCTCGGCGTAAGGGAACGGAATTTACCGCAGAGGTCGCAGAGACCGCAGAGGAGAACGAGCGAAGGGACCGTAAACCTTCGTTCTCTGCGATCTCGGCGTGCTCTGCGGTTAATATTCGTCCCTCTCTGTGCTCTCTGGGTCCTCTGTGGTTAACCGTATCCCAGGCGGCGGCGGACGGCAGCGGCGTGGGCAGTGAGGCCCTCGCATTCGGCCAGGGCGACGGCGGCGGGGCCGAAGTCGCGCAGACCGCGCTCGTTGAGGCCGATCAGGCTGATCACCTTGAGGAACTCC
>DASUBC010000662.1:0-7252 GCA_035763465.1 Thermomicrobiales bacterium | reverse complement strand
CTCTCCGGCCTGGAGCCGACCCACTTGCTGATCATGCTGCCGCTGCCGCAGCTCATCATCGCTGCGTTCGCGGCGCTTGGCGGACACTGGCTGGCGGATTTGCTGCGCGCCCGCCACGTCGCCGCGCTCCTTCACCGGCTCGCACCCGTGGTGCTCGTGGCGCTGCTCGTGCCGCCCATCAGCGCAACCGATCTGGTGCTGGACGCGCGCTATCACCAGGATCTCGCGCAGAGCGGCGGCAAGAGCAGTTTCTCGGCCAGCATTTATGACCTGGCGCATTTCCTCAATACGCCCCACCGCGATATTTTCGATTACCAGCATCCAATCGCGCTCGACTGGGGCATGAAGTACAACCTGCAACTCCTGACCGCTGGCCGCGTCAATCCACAGGAGGTCTACGGCAAGACGACGGACCTGCCGCCAAATTTTGATGCCACGCTGACCAGACTCTTCGCTGACCCCAGCGTGCTCTATCTCGCCCACCGGATTGACGGCGAAGGCGTCCCGGCTGCCAATCCCGCGCCGGCGCGCGAGTTTTTGCGCCTCGCCGCCGCACAGGGCAAGGTGGTCGTACCGTTGAAGGTCATCTACGAGAGCGGCGGGGCGCCGCTGTTCTACGTCTACTTCGTGCGCGCGCCATAGCGCGCTAGCGCACGACTGCCTGGCGGTAGGCGGTCAGCGGACGCACGTCATACGCGCCTTCGGCCCCGGTCATCGCGGCGGCCATTGCCACGGCGGTATCCACCGAGGTCAGGCACGGGATGCCGCGCTCGACCGCCGTGCGCCGAATCAGAAAGCCCTGCTGCTGCTCCAGGTAGGCGAGACCCGGCGTGTTGATCACCATCGCCACCGTGCCGTCGCGGATGACGTCGAGTACATCGGGACTGCCCTGGCCGATGCGCTTGGTCACCAGTTGCACCGGCAGGCCGAGGCGATCTATGAAGTGCGCCGTGCCTTCGGTCGCGTAAAGCGGGTGGCCGAGCCGCACCAGTCGCTCGATCATCCCCGCCGCGTCGGACTTATCGGGATCGGCCAGGCTGAGGAGAACGCCAGCACCCGCTGGCAGTCCCATTCCCGCCGCGATCAATGCCTTGTAAAAGGCTGGCGCGAAGGCGGCGTCAACACCCATCACTTCGCCGGTGGACTTCATCTCTGGTCCGAGGCCGACTTCAACGCCGCGTAGTTTGGCGTGCGAGAAGACCGGCCCCTTTACTGCCACCAGCGGCGCTTCGGGCCAGAGACCGCCGGTATAACCTTGCTCGGCCAGCGTCTTGCCTAGCATGATATACGTCGCCAGGGCGATCAACGGCACGCCGGTTACTTTAGAGATGAACGGCACCGTGCGGCTGGACCGCGGATTGACCTCGATGACGTAGACACGCCCGCTATGCACGACGTACTGCACATTCATCAGCCCGCGCACGCCGAGTTCCAGCCCGATCCGCGTCGTGTATTCTACGATGGTGTCTTGCTCAGGTTGGTAGATGTGCTGTGGCGGGTAGACGGCGAAGGAGTCGCCGGAATGAACGCCGGTGCGTTCGATATGCTCCATGATACCGGGAACAAGCACCTGCTCGCCGTCGCAGACGGCGTCCACTTCGAGTTCCTTGCCTTCCAGGTACTTGTCAATCAGGACCGGATGGCCGGAGAACTCGACGGCGGTGGTCAGGTACTGACGCAGATATTCTGGCGTATGGACGACTTCCATCGCCCGCCCGCCGAGGACATACGACGGGCGCACGAGTACCGGGTAGCCGACCCGCTCGGCGGTCGCCATTGCTTCGTCAATCGAGTTGGTCGCCGCGCCCGGTGGCTGGGGGATACCGATCCGGCGCAAGAACTCCTCGAAGCGCCGCCGGTCCTCGGCGATGTCAATCACGTCGCGCGATGACCCCAGAATCGGCACCCCGGCCTGGTCGAGCGGCGCCGCCAGGTTAATCGCGGTCTGACCGCCAAACTGAACGACGGCGGGGGGTGATGACGAATGACGAGTGACGAATGACGAATCACTTGTGTTGGCGGCTGGTACAGACACACCGCTGTTGCCGACGCCGTTATTCGTCATTCGTACTTCGTCATTCGTCATTGCCTCGTGCCGAAAGACCTCGATGACGCTTTCGTCGTCCAGCGGCTCGAAGTAGAGGCGGTCGCTGGTGTCGAAGTCGGTCGAGACGGTCTCGGGGTTGGAGTTGATCATGATCGAGGCGACGCCGGCCGCCGCGAGCGATTGCGCCGCCTGCACCGAGCAATAATCGAACTCGATGCCCTGCCCGATGCGAATCGGTCCGGAGCCGAGGACAACGGCCTTCGGTCCCGGCAGCGGCGTGGCCTCGTCTTCCTCCTCATAGGTCGAGTAGAAGTAGGGTGTCGTGGCGGTGAACTCGGCCGCGCAGGTATCTACTGTCTTGTAGACCGGCACGAGGCCGGAGGCGTGCCGCTGGGCGGTGATCGCGCCGGCGGTGACGCCGCGCAAGCTGGCGATCTGGCGGTCGGGGAAGCCGAGGCGCTTGGCGTGCCAGAGGGTATCGTCGTCAAGTTCGGGCGTTTCGGCCAGGGTGCGCTCGAAGCCGACGATGCGCGCGAGTTTGTGGGTGAACCATGGGTCAATCCCGCTACGCGCCGAAAGATCGTCGGGTGTGTAGCCCCGGCGCAGCGCGGCGGTCAGCGCCCAGAGCCGCTGGTCGTTGCCGCGCGCGACCAGTTCGAGGATGCGCTGCTCGCCGTCCGGTCCCTGCCAGTCCGGCGCTTCCCAGGCGAGATCGGCGCTGCCGTTCTCCAGCGAGCGCACCGCCTTTTGCAGCGCCGCTTCGAAGGAACGGTCAATCGCCATGACCTCGCCGGTCGCCTTCATCTGTGTGCCGAGCGTACGGTCGGCGCGTGTGAACTTATCGAAGGGCCAGCGCGGAATTTTGACGACGCAGTAGTCGAGCGCCGGTTCGAACGCGGCGACGGTCTTGCCGGTGACGGCGTTGGGCACTTCGTCGAGCCGCCGGCCCACGGCGATCTTGGCGGTCAGGCGGGCGATCGGGTAGCCGGTCGCCTTCGAGGCCAGCGCCGACGAGCGGCTGACGCGCGGGTTGACTTCGATCACGTAGTACTGGAAAGATTTGGGATCGAGCGCATACTGCACGTTGCAGCCGCCTTCGATGCCGAGTGCGCGGATGATCTTCAGCGCCGACGAGCGCAGCAGCTGATATTCGTGGTCCGAGAGGGTCTGGCTCGGCGCGACGACGATGCTATCGCCGGTGTGGACCCCCATCGGGTCAATGTTCTCCATGTTGCAGATGGTGATGCAGGTGTCGTTAGCATCCCGCATCACCTCGTACTCGATTTCTTTCCAGCCGTTGAGGTAGCGTTCGAGCAGAATCTGGCCGATCGGGCTGGCCTCGATACCGCGCCGCACCGCGCCATCGAGCTCGTCCATGGTGAAGGCGATGCCGCCGCCGGTGCCGCCGAGCGTGTAGGCCGGGCGGATGACGAGTGGCGGCGGTATCTGCGCCGCGAACGCGTGCGCCTCCTCCAGCGTGTGGACGATGGCGCTCTCGACCACCGGCTCACCGATGCGAATCAGCAGCTCTTTGAACGCCTCGCGGTCCTCCGCCAGCCGGATTGTTTCCGGATTCGCGCCAAGCAGCCGCACGCCGTACTGCTCGAAGACGCCCGCCTCGTGGCAGGCCATCGCCAGGTTGAGGCCCGTTTGCCCGCCGAGCGTCGGCAGGCAGGCGTCGGGGCGCTCGCGCGCGATGATCCGGCGCACGACTTCGACCGTCAGCGGTTCGATGTAAACGACATCGGCCACGCCCTCGTCGGTCATGATCGTCGCCGGGTTGGAGTTGACGAGGACGGACTGAATCCCTTCCTCGCGCAGCGCGCGGCACGCCTGCGTGCCGGCGTAGTCGAACTCCGCCGCCTGCCCAATCACGATCGGCCCCGAGCCGATTACCAGTACCTTGCGAATGTCGTTGGCCACCCTCGACTCCTCTTCTCCGTGCCTGTTGTATCTATGCCGCGTGCCCCTCGACCTCGACTTCAAGTGCCTGGCTCATCGGCGTGGGGATCGGCTCGCCGTTCAGGCGCAATCCCTCCAGGTGGAAGGCGATGGCTTCCTGAATCAGCTGCGTCACCTCCTCTACCGTATCCCCGACGGCCACGCATCCGGGCAGGTCCGGCACATAGGCGCCATAGTTCTCCTCGCCGCGCTCGATGATGACCAGATAGCGCATCGCGCCCTCCTTCATTTCCACCCTGCTTGCTTCTGAATGCTCTCCCAGGTTTTGGGCGGCGGTGTCGCGCTCGGTTTGCCTGCTATTGTCACCACGCCGGGCTTCTGCGGGTGGGTGAATTGCCGGTGGCTCCCTTTTTGCCGACCCAGCGCCCAGCCTTCATCCTCCAGGCGCTTGATGATGTCGCGGACTTTGGGAGCCAATCAGGTAATCCTCTCCAGTGTAGCATCTACCGATGGGTCGGAAGTCGCAGGTCGCAGGGTTCTCTACATTGGCAGACTGCTCACAACATTGCTGCAAGAGACCTGCGACCTTCAGCCCTTCGACCCTTTCGCTTGTTCGATCATCTCGACCAACTGGTCGAAGAGGTACTGGTTGTCCTGCGGGCCTGGCGCGCCTTCCGGGTGGTACTGCACCGAGAGGATGGGGCGCGTGGCGTGGTTGAGTCCTTCCACCGAGCCATCGTTGAGGTTGATCTTGCCGACACGCCAGCCCTGGTCGGTCGGCACCTGATCGGGGTCTACCTTGAAACCGTGGTTCTGCGAGGTGATGTGGACCTGGCCGCTGAGCAGGTCTTTTACCGGCTGGTTGCCGCCCCGGTGGCCGTAGTGCAGCCGGCTGGTGCCCGCGCCGATGCTCAGGGCCAGCAGCTGGTGACCCAGGCAGATGCCAAGGAAGGGCGTGCCGGAGTCTATAACCTGGCGCACCGTCGCCACGGTCAGTTCGGCGTTCTCCGGGTCGCCGGGACCGGGCGAGGTCGTCACGCCGTCCGGCTGGAGCGCCTGGATTTGCTCATACGTCGTGTTCCAGGGCACGACCGTTACTTTCAGTCCGCGCCGTTCCAGCGAGCGGACAATGTTGCGCTTGTGGCCACAGTCGAGCACGACGACGTGATAGCCGTCCGGGTTGCCGGTCGTCTCGATTTGCGGGATCGAGGTCTCGGCGACGACATTGCGCTCGGAGGGAAGCGGCGCTTGCTTCGCCCGCGCGACCAGCTCTGCGTCGCTGAGACCGCGCCGGTCGGGGAGGAGCACGCCGCGCAGCAGGCCGACTTCGCGCAGGTGGCGCGTCAGGGCGCGGGTGTCCACGCCCATGATGCCGGGGATATTGTGTCGGCGCAGATAGTCGTCGAAGGTGCCTTCTGAGCGCCAGTAACTCGGCTCGTCGCAATACTCGCGCACGATGACGCCGGACGCCCAGGGCTGCCACGACTCGTCGTCCTCCGGCGTGACGCCGTAGTTACCGATGAGGGGGTAGGTAAAGGTCACGATCTGGCCGTCGAATGATGGATCGGTCACGACTTCTTGATAGCCGATCATGCTCGTCGTGAAGACGACTTCGCCGCCGGTCTCGACCGGGGCGCCGAACGACTCGCCGTGGAACAGCCGCCCATCTTCCAGCGCCAGCACCGCGTTGCCGCGCGTACGCATCCTCTCACCCATCCTTCCGTAGTGTGCCCAGACTGAAGCGCGGTTATGGCGCGGGGCGTGTCAGCTGGTCGTGTGTCGCCGTCTCGCCCGTGACGGCAAAGCCCAATCGCTCGTAGAGGTGGCGCGCGGGGTTGACCTTCAGGATTTGCAGGCGCACCGGCAGGCGTTCGCGCGCCGCCTCCGCCAGCAGGTCACCAAGCACCATAGTGCCGAGTCCCTGCCTCTGCCTGGCGGGCAGAATCTCGATCGCGCTCAGGAAGATTTCCGCCGGCCGCCGTTCGACCACCAGTAGGCCGGCGTCCTGACCGTCCAGCACAATAATCTGGCTGCCGGCCGGGTTGAAATGCGCCCGGAAATAGGCCGCCTGCCGCGCTTCGTCCCAGCCCCAGGTTTGCGCGACATACTCGCGCATCGCCGCGATATGCAGCCGCCACAGAAAGTCGTAGTCGGTCGCCGTGGCCTGGCGCAGCGTGTATTGTGTCGCCTGCCGCGCCGCCATCATGGGTACTCGCTCCCCAGCCGGCTGGCCCGCACGCGCTCGTACCAGCAGAGCTGGCCCAGCATGTGCGTCTGAAAGAGCTGGACCAGAAAGTTCGTCACGAAGATGCCGACACAGCACGCCAGGTAGCCGACGAATGAGAGGAAGTAGTTCGCGGCGAGCGCCAGCGCCACCGCCAGCGCATATTGTCCGCGATGCCGATTGATGAAGCCCCAGATTTCGCGCAGCCGGAACGCGGCGGCGAAATCGGCGTCGTACAGCGCCAGCTGCGCGTGGACGGCGGGCATGGTCACGCCGAGCAGTAGACCAAGCGGGATGGTAATCAGGTAGCCCAGCAGCGTCAGGCCGATTGGCGCGGCGATAAATGGGCCTAACGAACTGGACCCGCTTTGTGTGAAAGCGAGAGACAACACCGTCTGCATGATATAGAGCGCGATGATGATGAGCCAGTACGGCACATAGTAGGCGAGATTGACGGCGGTCACGACCGCGCCCTTTCGCAGCAGCTCGCCGTACTCGTCCCACTCCGGCAGCGGCTCCGGCTCCAGGCGCGCGACTCGCTGCATCAATGTCAGCAGGTAGCCTTGAATCAGGACATAGCCGATGATGATGACCGTGAGAAAGCTGAAGAGCGCGCCCAGACCAAGCTTCGGCAACCAGTTGCGGTCGCGTCCAACGAAACTGATCGCCTGGTCGAAATCGAGGCGAAAGGCCCGGTCAACTGCGGTAGCGGACATGGCCCCCCACAATCGTCAGCGTCACCTGGCCGCGCAGGCGCAGATGCAGCAGTGGCGTATTCTTGCTCGTCGAGCGCAGTGCCTCGGGCATCGCTGTCCATTCGCGCTCTGGGTCGAAGACCGTGACATCCGCCGGCACGCCGACCGCCAGCGTACCCGCACCGCGCGGAAGCAGGTCGCCCAGCACGGCGGCGGGCGCGGCCGTCAGTTTCGTCATCACCGTTGGCAGGCCGAGCGCGCCCGCCCGCACAGCGGTGAGTAGCGATGGCAGGGCCACCTCGAAGGCGAGCATCCCGAACGCGGCAACGCGGTAGTCGTTGCCCTTGTCGCGCGGCGCGTGCGGCGCGTGGTCGGTGCCGATGG
>DASUBC010000661.1:0-6305 GCA_035763465.1 Thermomicrobiales bacterium | reverse complement strand
CGGCTGGCGGCAATGATCTTCCTGGCCCTCCTGGCGCTGCTGGCGCCAGGACTGGGGCGTGGTCAGACCGCGCTGGCCGCCGGCAGCCCCCAGTCGGTGACGTTCAACTGCCTGGGGATTCCAGTGCCCTTCATCGTGCCGCCGGGGGTCACCCAGCTCTATGTCCTCGCGACCGGCGCGGCTGGGAGTGACCTGAGCGCCGGCGGGAATCCGGGCAAGGGCGGTGCGGTCTCCGCGAATCTGGCGGTGACTCCCGGTCAGACGCTGAACGTCACCGTCGGCTGCCGGAACGGCTACGGCTGGTCGCGCGGCGGCCCCGGCGGCCCCACCAGCACCTTCCCGTACGGCTTCTCGGGCGGCGCGAACGGTGGCGGTTCGACCGCTATCGTGGCCGGCACGAGCACGACGCCGCTGCTCGTGGTGGCCGGCGGCGGCGGTGGCGGCGGCACCGGCGTCACTTCGTTCTACACCGGTGGCGATGGTGGTGACGGCTTCGCGCCGGGCTACGGCACCGGCAACGGGAGCAACGGCACGGGGCCAGGGGCCGGGGCTGGCGGGGCCGGTGGCGGCAATAGCACGGCGGATGGCGCCGCCGGCGACCCGGCGGACAACGGGAGCGGCGGCGGTGGCGGCGGTGGCGGTGGCGCCGGCTACCCCCATGGTGGCGCACGCGGCGAAGGCGGCGCCTCCGGCGGCGGCGGCGGTGGCGGTGGCGGCGCCGGGCAGACGTTCGCCGACCCAGCCGTGGTCTCCGTCGTGAGCATGGGGCCGGACGACCAGGCAGAAGACGGCAAGGTAACCTTCATTTATACCGGCCCGGCTGGCGTCCCGCAGGTCTTCCTATGCACCGGCAACTTTGCAACCTATACCGTACCGGACAACGTAACGTCGCTGCTGGTGACCGCGCTCGGCGCGGATGGCTCCACGGCGGCGAATGGCTTTGGCGAAGGCGGGGCGCCAGGTCTGAAAGCGGCCCTGAGCGCGACAGCGCAGGTCACGCCCGGCGCGACGCTGAACGTCGGCGTCGGCTGCGCTGGCGGGCACGCAGCGGTCGGTGGGTTGACCGATACGATCAATCCGGGTGGCGCCGGCGGCTTTGGCTACCGCAGCGGCGGCAATGGCGGCGACGGCGATAAGCCTTTCTTGCTCCCGGCCGGCGGCACGGGCGGTGGTGGCGGCGGTGGGGCCAGCGGCCTGGGTTACGGCACAGACCCCCTGGATGTGACCGAGGCCATCCTTGTTGCCGCGGGCGGCGGCGGTGGGGGCGGCGCTGGCGACATCAGCTTCTACGCGTGTCTCGGGGGCAATGGCGGCACCGCCGATGTCAGTGGCGGCACGAGCGGCATTTGCTCCAACCCCGGCGGCGGTGGCGGCCTCGGCGCGGCTGGCGCAGCCAGCGGCAACGGCGGGGCGGCGGCTACCGGCAGCCATGCTGGCGGCGGTGGAGGTGGTGGCGGCGGCTGCCAGAATGGCGGCGGTGGGGGCGGCGGTGGCGCTGGCTATGGCGGCGGCGGCGGCGGCGGCGGCCAGTCCTGCCATGCGATCACCGGCGTCTCCAACATCCAGAACGTCAACATCCCCACCTGGGGCAGCGCCAACGGCGTCATCATCATCAGCCCGGTCTTCATGACCCAGGCGCCGACGACGACCGTGGTGACGGCGCCGGTGGGCGCGGTCTACGACGGCACACCCAAGACCGCGACGGCGCAGACGACCGGCCCCGGCGGCGTGGTCGTCGCCAACCCGACGGTCAGCTACACGCCCGGCCCCGGTGCGCCGGTCAACGCGGGCACGTATACCGCGAGCGCCAGTTTCCCTGGCAATGCCAACTACCTGCCGAGCAGCGACAGCAAGACCTTCACTATCGCCCAGGCGCCGTCGGTGACGACGGTGACGGCGAACAACGCGACCTATGACGGGCAGCCGCACGGCGGCACGGCGGCGGTGACCGGCGCGGGCGGGCTGAGTCAGAGCCTGGCCGTCACCTACACGGGCCGCAACGGCACGACCTACGGCCCCTCGGCGACGGCGCCGACCGCGGCGGGCGACTACACCGCCAGCGCCAGCTACGCCGGCGACGCCAATCACACGGCCAGCCAGGGAAGCGCGAACTTCACCATCGCCAAGGCGGCGCTGACGGTGAAGGCCGATGACCAGAGCCGGGCGTATGGCGCGGCGAACCCGCCCCTCACCGGCACACTCACCGGCGTGGTCGCGGGCGACGGCATCACCGCCAGTTACAGCACGACGGCGACCGCCAGCAGCCCGGTGGGCACATACCCCATCGTCCCGGCGCTGGCCGACCCGAACGGCAAACTGGCGAACTACACCGTCACCAGCGCCAACGGGACGCTGACGGTGACGAAAGCCCCGCTGACGGTGACGGCGAATGACGCCACGCGGGTCTACGGCGACCCGAACCCGGCCTTCACCGCCACGGCGACCGGGCTGGTCAACGGCGACACGCTGGCGAGTATCGGCATCACCTGCTCCAGCACGGCCACACCGGCCAGTCCGGTCGGCACGTACGACATCACCTGCGCCGGTGACCCGGCGAACTACGCCGTCACCTTCAGCAAGGGCACGCTAACGGTGACGAAGGCGCCGACCGCGCTGGTGATTACCTCAGCGAGCGCGCTGCCGCTGAACGGCCAGGGGCAGGTGACAGTTACCGCTCGCCTGACCTGGCACAACGGGGCCGACCCGCTGGCCGGCAAGACGGTCACCTTCAGTGCGGGCGGCGTGAGCGCCAGCGGCACGACCGACGCGAACGGCGTGGCGACAGCCGTGCTGACCCTGCCGTCCGAGCAGTACACGCTGACCGCGAGTTTCGCGGGCGATACGAACCTCCTGCCGTCGCAGGCGGCGGCGCAGACCGTAATTGTCTACCTGCCAAGCCAGTTCGTCATCTGGGGCGGCAACACCCCGAACATCGCCGACACCATCAAACTGGGCCAGACTTACCAGTTCTGGGACTCCCAGTGGGCGCAGCAGGTTTCCGGCGGAGACTACACGGCGACCAACAGCTTCAAGGGTTACGCCAACGAGGTGAGCGCGGACGGCAAGACCTGGACGAGTGACCCCGGCAACTCCAGTGGGCCGCCGGCGACGGTGCCGCGCTACCTTGGCGTCATCGTAGCGACCCAGGTGACCAAAGATGGCTCACTCATCAGCGGCAATATCGCCGAACTGGTCGTCCTGCGGGTGGATGCGCCGCAGAACTACCAGCCCAGTCCGGGGCACACCGGCAGCGGCGTCCTGGTGGCCATCCTGCCCTGAGCAGCTGCCCGAAGCGTCACGCGAGCGGGGCACATGCCCCGCTCGCTCGCTTTTAGCCGGCCCGCGCCACCTGTGTGGCGCTTTGCCGTGTCAGGGCGCAGGCTGGAGCAACTGACGCGCCTGCGGCACAGCAATGGCCGCCTGCTGGCGGTCCTGTACGGCACGCCGACGACCGAGACACGCGGCGGTACGATTACGTTCAATGGAGTAGATGCTGGTGGCCGGCTGATCGAGCACCTCAGCACGGCGCCTGACTGCTAGCGCAGCGCCAGTCCCAGGCAACTCACGACGCATGACGCACGCACGACTCGCCAGGGGAGGTCGCGATGGCCGCGCAGCCGGCGATGCGGATTCTGGGCGTCTTTGCCCACCCGGACGATGAGGTCTTTTGCGGTGGCGGCGTGCTGGCGCGCTACAGCGCACTGGGCGCCGAGACGATGGTGGTCTCGCTCACGCGCGGTGAGGCCGGGCAAATCCATGACGCGCGGGTCGCGACGCGGCGCACGCTGGGCGACCGGCGCGCCCAGGAGCTCGCCGACTCCTGTCAGCGCCTGGGTGTGCGGCACGTCCGCTGCCTCGACTACGGCGACGGCAAACTCGCGACGCTGCCGCCGGAGCTCCTGATCGGCCAGGTGACCGGGCTTATCCGCGAGTTTCGCCCGGACGTGGTCTTCACGTTCGATGAGACCGGCGCGTACGGCCACCCCGATCACATCGCCGTCAGCCGGATCACGACCGCCGCCTGCGCCCAGGCCGCCGACCCGGCCCGCTTTCCGGAACAGGTGGCGGGCGGGCGGGCGCCGCACACCCCCGCGCGGCTCTACCACAGCTATTTCCCGCGTAACGACCAGCTCTTACTGCGGATGCTCGTGGAGTGGCTGGCCGGGCTGGATACCCGGTTTCGCGGTGACGCTGCCTGCATTCAGGGGATTAAGGTCTTTGCCGATGAGTCGAGTATGCTGGGCTACGCCGCCGACCACATTGACGTCGCCTGGTATCCGGACGGCTTCTTCATCATCGAGCAGGGCGAGCCGGCCTCGTCGTTATACCTCATCCTGTCCGGCGAGATTGATGTCATCCAGGAAGACGAAGCGGGCGAGCGCAGACACATCGCGCACCTCGGACCAGGCTCCTTCATCGGGGAGACAGGTATCGCCCAGAACGCGCCACGCAACGCCCACTGCGTCGCGGCCGGCACCGTGACCTGCCTGGTCTTCTCGCCAGCGTCGCCGACGAACTTTGCCGGCCGCGGCGACGAGGCGCGCTATCTTGCCGAGTCGGTGGAGACAGCCGGCGGGGCGGCCAGGAACGGCGCCGCCGCGCGCATTGACGTGCGGGAATACGTGCCCGCCAAGCTGGCCGCGATGGCCGCGCACCGGTCGCAGTACCCGCTCCAGCCCGAGCGGTTCCCGCGCGCACTCCTGGAGGAACTGCTGGGGTACGAGTATTTCGTGCAGATTATGCCGCCGCCCGCCTGGCAAACGGACTTACTGCCGGCGCGGGACGCGGCGGACGGCACTGCCCATACCCACCTGCTCACGGAAGAAGGCCGTGGGTCGAAAGTCTAAAGGTCGAAGGTCGCTTTGGTCAACGCGCTGGTTTGTCTGCGAACAGCGGTTGGCAGCAAGCCGTCACCTTGCCTAGAGCGACCTTCGACCTTTGACCTTCAGACCTTCGACCCTCGTGAGACCTGCGACTCTCAGGAACAGAGATACGGCGTGCTCCACCCCGTCTTGACGCTGCCGCGCAGGTCCGCGAGCGCCGGGTCGGACACGGCGGGCGCGGGCAGCGCGCCGAGGATGGCGTTGACCAGCCCCGCGCCGGCGGCGCGCACTTCGCGCAGGTAGAGCGGGCCGGTCGTCGTGCGCGTTGTCGCGTCGAGACCGATGACGCCGCGCGGGCCGGTGAACGAGAGCGCGGGCGCCCAGAGCGCGGCGTCAGCCTGCGCGAGCAGTTGCGCCGTCTCGTAGCCGAGCAGGGCGAAGGTGTCCGGCGCCTGGCCGGTCTGCGCGCGATAGGCGGCGACGAAGCGCCGGTTCGCCGGGGTGTCGAGCGCCGGCGACCAGGGCGCGGCAGTGCGGATACCAAGCGCGACTGGCCCCATCTGAGGCAGCAGCGCCTCGTCGGTGAGAAAACTTGACCCGATGAGCGGCAGGCGCGCAGTGAGGCCCGCCGCGTGGTAGGCGCGCACGAAATCCACCGCGTCCTGGCCGCTGTAGGCGGCGTAGACGAAATCGGGCGCGAAGCCAGTCAGCGCGTCGAGTTGCGCCGCCAGTGGGTCATCATTCGCGGGGTGATGCGTCACCTGCGTGGCGACGACCGTGCCGCCCGCGCGCTCGAAGCCAAGCCGGAAGGCGTAGAGGGCATCGTAGCCGCTGTCGTAGAGCGAGGTCGCCAGCAGCGCCCGCCGTCCGAGGCGCCCGGCAGCCCAGCGGCCCAGGGCCAGGCTCGCCTGCCAGTGGGCGAGCGAATGGGTGACGATGGCGGGGTGGTCGTCGGCGGCGCGGGGCATATTCGCGCCCACTGGCAGATTCACCAGTAGCGCGCCGCTGGCCGCCAGGCGCGCGCGCAGCGACGCGGCGGTGTCGGGATTGACCATTCCGAGGAGCACAGCGGCGCGGTGTTCACCCAGCAGGCGGTCTACGGCCGGGGTGGGGAACGCCGCGCCCCGGCCGATGTCTTCGACCAGTAGCGCGATGTGTCGCCCCTCGCGCGCGAACGCGAGTTGTAGCCCCGCCAGCAGGCTTTCGGCGAGCCGGGGATAGACGGTGGATTGCGGCAGGAGCGCGCCAATACGGAGCGGCGGCGCGCTCCTACCGGCGCTGGTTGGGACGTGGCGTGTACGCAGCGCCAGCGGCAGCGTGGCGGTCGCCGCCAGTGCGCCGGCCAGTTGCCCGGTGCGACGAAGCAGGTCACGACGTGTGTAGGCAAGTGTGCCGGTCTGCATAGGATTGCCCCTTCATTCATAATTACCAATCAAAGATGCTGTTTCACGGTATCTGTTGCAGCGCGGGTGGCCTGGCGGG
>DASUBC010000660.1:0-3799 GCA_035763465.1 Thermomicrobiales bacterium | reverse complement strand
GGCGTTGGAACTTGACGACGCAGTGCTGGAGAGTGTTGCGCTGGACGAAGCGGCGGTCCGCGCCGCCGACTGCGTCGTCATCGCCACCGACCACCACGACTACGACTGGGCCTGGCTGGCCGCCCATGCCGCCCTCATCGTAGATACCCGCAATGCGACAGCGAAGATCGCACACCCGGCGGGGCGGATCGTCAAGTTGTAGCAGTCGGTCTTTTCGTGCTCAGTTCCACGCGGTCTTAGAACCAGCCCGTGCAGGCTGGTTCTGTTTTCGTTTGCCGGCGAATCAGGACGAATGTGTGATTGTGCGCTGGCTGCGCCCATACTACCCTGATGGGCAGCAGGCATCCGGCTGGCGCTCCTGCTCTCACCGTGAAGCGCGGCGCTTGGGGGACTACACCAGTTACGCAGGGATACTGAACGAGGCGGCCGATGCTCGAAACTGGCCTGGCGCGGCGTATCGCCCCAGGACGCTGGCGCGAGTGGCGAACACTCACCTGGCTGAACCCCTACGTCAGGATCGCACTTCTGCTCCTGAGCCTGCGCGTCACGCTCAGTCTCTTTGCCGTTGTCCTGTCCTTCGCGCTGCCGCTTCTGCCACCCTGCGCCGCCGCGACGTCGGTGCGGCAGGCTCATGCCGCCGGCCTGGGGTTCGCGGTACTCGGCGTCTGGCAGCGCAACGACGCCTGTGCGTATGAGCACATCGCTGACCAGGGCTATCAAGCCGGCACAAGTGACATTGCCTTCTTTCCGCTCTTTCCACTCGCCATGCGCGTTATGGGCACGCTGCTGGGTGGCACCCTGACGCTTGGGGGGCTGGTCGTCTCCAGTCTCGCGTACATCGCGGCGGCGCTCGGTCTCTATCGTCTGCTCGAAGAGGACTTCAATCCGGCGGTTGCCCGGCGAGCCATCGGCTATCTCACCGCCTTTCCCACCGCCTTCTTTTTCTTCGCTCCGTATACGGAAGCGCTCTTCCTCGCGCTGGCCGTCTGGTTGCTCTACGCCGCGCGCCGTGGCGCCTGGGGCTATGCCGCGCTGCTGGCGATCCTCGTCGGGCTGACCCGCGCGCAGGGCAGCCTCTGTGCCTTGCCGCTCGCCTGGGAGTTTGTCCGCCAGTGGCGCCAGTCAGGTAAGGCCAGACCGCCGCTACTCGCCGCTGTCGTGCCGGCGCTGCCAATCGCGGCATTGGCGATCTTTTGGAGTTACGGTAGGTTCTCGTTCGGGATTTCGCCACTCGATGGTCAGCGCTTCTGGGGTATGCAGACACACACACCGTGGACCGTGCTGACCGCCAGCTGGCGCCAGATCACCGCGCGCGGCGATGCTATCGAGGCGCTCAACCTGGCGGCGCTCTGCCTGGCCGGGCTGATGCTCCTCGTTGGTCTGCGCCGGCTGCCCTTCTCGTACATCTGCTATGCCGCGCCGCAACTCCTGCTCCTCAGCGTGCGCCAGAACGCGCATACGCCGCTCATGTCTACGTCACGGCTGGTGCTGGTGCTCTTTCCCGTTTTTGTCGTGCTGGCCCTGCTCATCACGGGCAAACGGACACGCCTGCTGTGGCTGGCTGGATCCGGTGGACTGCTACTCTGGCTGCTGGCCGCCTATTGCTACGGGGCCTTCGTCGCCTGAGCGGCAGGAAAAGTTAGGACTAATGGCACATGGCGCCGCCGGGTCGCGATTCGCTACCCTATGGTCAAACCTGACGATCGAGCTGAGGAATCCTGGTGCAACGAAGCGACACGCTACCCCAGGTAAGTACGGAAGGCAACGCGGCGCCGGCGGCGCTCACGCGGTGGATCGGCCGGTGGCGCTGGGCGCTCGCCGCGCTTGCGCTGGCCGTAGGCAGCGTGCTCCTGTGGCTGCCATATCTCGGTATGCCACTCGATGTTGATGTCGGTGTCTACGCGACCGTAGCCTATTGGTGGGCACACGGTGATCCGCTCTACCAGAACATCACCCCCGACCGCAGCCAGGCGATTTTCCTCGTCTTCCGCGTGATCGAAGGCGTAGGACTCGGCTCGGTGCGCGGCATTCATTTCGCGGGCGCGCTCTGCGCCGCGCTCTGCGCGCTGTTGCTCCTGGCGATCGGTGCGCGCGTCTGGGACCGCCCAATCGGCTTCGGCGCCGCGGCGCTCTTCGTCGCCATGCTGGCAACCCCGTATATGCAAGGCCCCACAACCAACGCCGAACTATTCATGCTGCTGCCGCTGCTCGGCAGCACCCTCCTTGTGCTTGCCGCCGATGACTATCCAGGCGCCAGCGCAGGCGCGGACTGGCGCATCTACTGGTCCGGCGTCCTCGCGGCCCTCGCTACGCTGCTGAAACCACCCGGCGTCGCCGCGCTCGCGCTGGCGGCGTTCTGGCTTCTACGACGCCAGCGCCGCGCCGGCATGACGTGGAAAATCTGGTTGCGCGCCGAACTGGCGCTGGCGGCCGGGTTTCTCTCCGGCTACCTGCCGGCGCTCGCGCATGGCCTGCTGACCGCGCCGGATCGTTACCTGGACGCGACGATCTTCACTCGCCTCGGCCACCAGTCAGTCGTCTCGAGCTCACTGGCCTTCCAGGCGAGTCATTTCTGGAATACCGTCAGTTTCCTGCTGTTGCACTACCCTGTGCTGCTGGTCGCGCCGGCCGGCTGGTGGGCAGTGCGGCGCACGCGCGACACCCGTGGCAGCGCCTTGCTGAGCCTCTGGCTGCTGACATCGTTCGCGGGCGCGTCCGTTGGTGGTGACTGGTGGCCGCATTATTTTCAGCAATTGCTGCCGCCATTGGCGCTGGCCTGCGCGCTAGGTCTCCACGCACTGGCGACGGCCACGACGCCGGCCGATCGGGTCCGCCGCCTGCTCCTGGCCGGCGCCCGCAGCCTGGCCATGCTCAGCATCGTCGCGCTGGTGGCGCTGCTCGCCTGGCTCATGGCGCCACCCGCCGATCCGGCGAAACTGACGATTGACCACACCCTCCCGCCAGACGCCACGGCTCTGGTCGCGAGCTACGTTCGCGCGCACACAACCCCGGATGAGACCATCTATGTCGCCTATGGGCAGGGCGATATCTACTACCTGGCACAACGCCGCCCGGCCGCCCGTTACCTCCACTGGTACGAACTCCAGCGCTTTCCCGGCGCCTTTGCCGATCAGGTCGCCCGGCTCAACGATCCAGTCGCCGCGCCGACCTATGTCGTCGCCGCGCAACCGCTCGCTTCGCTCGGACTCGACGCCAGTGGCACACTCCGGGCAGCCGTCGCCCAGCATTACACGCTGGAGACGACTATTCGCGGTATCCCCATCTACCGCCATAACAAGACCGTGAATCAGCCGCCTGGCGCCAGTCAGTGACCGCGAGTGCGGAACGACTCGCCGGCGTAACGCGGTGAGGTAGTCATTCCATGCCTGCGCTTCTCTGCACGCTTGGCACTGACGCTGAGGACGCGGCGCTGAATCGGCCCGTGCTCGTACTGCGCGCGGCGGAGGTCGCGGGCGCCCGCGCGCTCCTCGACCCACAGCTGGCGCCGCTGGCCCTGACGCTGCTGACAGCATGGCAAGCAGTCTTCGGCGCCAGCCGGCTCCCAATGCTTCGCGCGGAATTGCAGCAGGCGCTGGCGCGCATCGCGGCGGCGGATTTGCCGGACACGCTGGTACCGGCGCTCGCGTTGCAGCGCCTCGCCACCACCAGCGCGACCGCCCAGGAGTTCGGGCTGAATCTCTATATTCGGGCGGAGGATGAATGACGAAGTTACAGGTTGACAAGTTGCAGGTTGCAGGTTTCGGTGAGCTAACGCGTCGGATTCATGGCAGCACGTTTA